>JALNVT010000016.1 GCA_023231265.1 Sphaerochaetaceae bacterium | reverse complement strand
TTAAAGGTGCTTTAGAAGAATTACAGAAAGGTCGTGTTGAATTTAGATCAGATAAAACTGGTGTTGTTCATATGCCTATCGGTAAAGTTGATATGGATTCTGCAAAAGTTGCTGAGAATGCAAAAGTAGCTATTAAAGAAATCATTCGTAAGAAGCCTGCAGATGCAAAGGGCGAATTCGTTCTTTCAATTGCACTATCTTCAACAATGGGCCCTGGTGTTCGTGTTGTAGTTAAAGACTTCGTGGCTGGACTATAAGGAGAACTTGTAATGGAACAACATAAAACTCACATAACTCCTGCTAAAGAAAACGCAGTTAAAGCATTGCGTGAAGAATTTGACCAGTATGATGGTTTCATTTTCACAGATTACAGAGGAATGACAGTAGAACAAGTTACTGCTCTTCGTAAGAATTTGTTGAAAAATGATGCAGCTTTCCGTGTTGTTAAAAATAATTATGCAAAGATTGCTATGAAAGATCTTGGCATGGATAAATTTGACGACCTTCTAGTTGGTCCTACAGCTATTGCTTTAGCTAAAGGCGAATCTAGTAATGAAGTTGCAAAAGCATTATATGAATCTATTCAAGCTGGTAACCCTATGCAGGTTAAGAGCGCATTATTAGATGGTAAAATGTTCACAGCTGATGAAGTAGAAGCATACAGCAAATTGCCTGGTAGACTTGAATTGATCGCATCATTGATGGGAACAATGAAGGCTCCAGTACAGAAGCTTGCTGCTACAATGTTAGCATACGTAGAAAAAAACGGCGAAGCAGTTGTTGAAGCAACAGACGCTGAATAAATAAAAAAATAACAACATTAGTCTTCAAGTGTAACCTGCTATTGTTGTACAAAAATTAAATACTCTTAAGGAGAAGGTAATATGGCTACTAAAGAAGAAATTTTAGATTCAATCGCAAACATGACAGTTTTGGAAGTATCAGAACTAATTACAATGATGGAAGAAAAGTTCGGCGTAACTGCTGCAGCTGCTGTTGCAGCTGGTCCTGCTGCTGCTGGCGAAGCTGCTGCAGATGAACCAACAGAATTCAACGTAATACTTAAAGCTGCTGACCCAAAGAAAAAGATCGCTGGTATTAAAGCAGTTCGTGCTATCACAGGTCTTGGACTTAAAGAAGCAAAAGAAGTTGTAGAAGCTGGTGATAAGACTATCAAAGAAGCTGTAAGCAAAGAAGATGCTGCTGCTCTTAAAGAACAGTTAGAAACAGCTGGATGTACTGTAGAAGTAGTTCCTGCTGAATAATAGCTCAATGCTTGATTCATTGTATTCATATGATGAATCAAGCAATTTGAATTATTTCGCCTTGTATATAAAGGCAATTTAGCCACCATTCCATGGGCGGCTTTACGTGTCTTTTCACTTCCCGTAATGGGATTATAGGTGCATAGCACCGACTAAGAGATCTTAGTTGACTTGGAGGGTAGATGATGGGTGCCTCAGGCAAATCCATAAAACGCACATACATCGGTTCTGATTTCTATGAAGTTTGTGACCTACCAAACCTCATTGGAGTTCAGTTGGACTCTTACGAGCGTTTTTTACAATATAATCGCAGTGTTCAAGGTATTAAGGAAGATATGTCCAATCCTTCTGGTTTGGAGAACGTTTTTCAGAATACTTTCCCAATTGAAAGTTCAAATGGTGAAATGCGCTTGGTTTACAATGGCTATTATATTGACCATGCAGGACAAAAATTCACAGAAGCTCAATGTAAGAAAAAAGGTCGAACATATTGTGTTCCTGTTTTTGCTACCATTAGCTTAGAACTACCAGATGGTGAAATCAGAGAAAAGGAAATTTTCTTTGGTGATATTCCAATTATGACTGAAAGAGGTACCTTCATTATCAATGGTGCTGAAAGAGTTGTAGTTTCACAGATCCACCGTTCTCCTGGTGTCATTTTCTCTTACGAAAAAGATGTTTACTCATCAAGAATTATTCCTTACCGTGGCTCATGGTTGGAATTTGAAATTGACGAAAAGAAAAAAGCTATTTACACAAAGATTGATAGAAAGAAAAAGATCTTGGGATCATTATTCCTAAGAGCTCTTGGTATCAATACTCGTGAAAAAATTATTAAAAGTTTCTATAAAACCGAGATTGTTGCATTGAATAATAATCAGGAAGTTAAGGATTCAATTGAATCACGCTACCTTGCAACAGACTTATGGGTAAATGAAGTCAATGATGACGGCGAGAATGTAAACTTGATTTACATGAAGGCTGGTGCAGAACTTCACCCACATGAAATTGATGATTTAATTTCAAAGGGTTTTAAAGAACTAGAATTAGTTGACCTAGAATCAGAAGATACACTTCAGCATGAAGCAATTTTAAATTGTTTGGAAATTGAAGCATCTTCAAACCTAGTAGTTGACGAAAATGATGAACCAACAAAAGAAGCTGTACTTTCTCACATCTATCAGATTTTACAACCTGGTGAGATGATTGCAATTGAAAGAGCTGAAAAAGATCTTCCTGGCATGTTCATGAGTGAACGCCGTTATGATTTAGGTGCTGTTGGTCGTTATAAATTCAACAAAAAATTTGGTGCAAAACTAGATGAAGATGGTGAAGAAGATACTTCTTGTACTATTCTAGAAACACCAGACATCATCAATACAATGGATTACTTAATCAAAGTTTATAGCAAACAAGATGATTCCATTTACCATATTGATGATATTGATAATTTGGGAAACAGACGTGTTAGATGTGTTGGTGAGTTATTAGAAAATTCATTGAAGAGTGCATTCTCACGTATGGAAAGAATTGCTAAAGATAGAATGAACTTGGAATCAGAAAGCTCAAAGCCTTCAGACTTGATCTCAATCAAGCCTATTATTGCTGCGCTTAAAGAATTCTTCGGATCATCTCAGCTATCACAGTTCATGGACCAAATCAATCCACTTGCTGAATTAACACATAAAAGAAGACTTACTGCTTTAGGCCCAGGTGGTCTATCAAGAGATAGAGCTGGTTTCCAGGTTCGTGATGTACACTACACTCACTACGGTAGAATGTGTCCTATTGAAACTCCTGAAGGTCCAAACATTGGTCTTATCCTTTCCCTCGCTAACTATACAAGAATCAATAAGTACGGTTTCCTTGAAACTCCTTATAGAAAAGTTATAGATGGTGTTGCTCAGAAAGAATATAAATTCTTAGATGCAAATGACGAAGAAAAATATTTCATCGCTCAGGCATCTGCTGAAATTGATAAAGATGGTAACTTCCAAGAAGAAGATATTCCTGTAAGAAAGAGTGGTGACTACGGTACTCGTACTGCCAAAGAAATTGCTTACATGGATGTCAGCCCTAAACAGGTTATTTCTGTTGCCGCTTCATTGATTCCATTCCTAGAACACGATGATGCAAACCGTGCTTTGATGGGATCAAACATGCAGAGACAGGCTGTACCTCTAGTATTCCCTGAAACTCCTCGTGTTGGTACCGGTATGGAAGGTAAAACAGCTTACGACTCTGGTGTACTTGTAAAAGCAAAGAGAGCAGGTGTTGTTGAATATGTTTCATCAACTCATGTAATCATCAAACCAGACGATGTTGACATTGAAGGAATCGTAGATTCTTATGAAATGCAGAAGTTCTCAAGAACCAACCAAGATACATGTCTCAACCAAAAACCAATTGTGGAAAAAGGTCAGAGAGTGAAAGCTGGTGCTGTTCTTGCTGATGGTCCTGCAACTCAACAAGGTCAATTAGCTTTAGGTCGTAACATTCTTGTTGGATTCGTTCCTTGGAATGGTTACAACTATGAAGATGCTGTTCTTATCAGTGAAAAAGTTGTTAGAGATGATATCTTCACATCAATCCATATCAAAGAATATACAATTGATGTAAGAGAGACAAAGTTAGGACCTGAAAAACTAACCAACGACATCCCTAATACAAGTGAAAAAATGCTTGAACAGCTTGATGAAGAAGGTATTGTTAGAATTGGTACTTTTGTTAAACCTGGAGCAATCTTGGTTGGTAAAGTTACTCCTAAGAGTGAAGGTGATACAACTCCTGAATTCAAACTTCTTAACTCTATCTTTGGTGAGAAAGCAAAAGAAGTAAGAGATTCATCCCTTAAAGTACCTCATGGTACTTCTGGTACAGTTATCGATGTCCAACGTCTTACAAAAGACAACGGCGATGAGCTTCCTGCAGGTGTAGACGAATCCGTTAAGGTTTTGGTTGCAACTAAGAGAAAGCTACGTCAGGGTGATAAGATGGCTGGTCGTCACGGAAATAAGGGTGTTGTTTCAAGAATCCTTCCTGAAGAAGATATGCCTTACATGGCTGACGGTACAACTTTAGATGTTTGTCTTAACCCACTTGGTGTTCCATCTCGTATGAACATCGGTCAGTTAATGGAAACTCAATTAGGTTGGGCTGCTGTAGCACTAGACGAATGGTATTCATCTCCTGTATTCCAGAGTGCTTCAATGGATCAAATTGAAGACAAGATGGAAGAAGCTGGATTACCAAGAAATAGTAAACAGACATTGTATGATGGTAGAACAGGTGTTCCATTTGTTAACCCAGTATTCTGTGGTTACATTTATTACCTTAAGTTGCATCACCTTGTTGATGACAAGATGCACGCACGTGCTACCGGTCCTTATTCTCTAGTTACACAACAACCATTGGGTGGTAAAGCTCAATTCGGTGGTCAGAGACTCGGAGAAATGGAAGTATGGGCTCTTGAAGCTTATGGTGCTGCTAATACTCTACAGGAAATGTTGACCATCAAGTCTGATGATATGACAGGTCGTGTAAAGATTTATGAAAGCATTGTTAAAGGTGAACCTGCTACTGCTGCTGGTATGCCTGAAGCATTCAATGTTCTTGTACAAGAAATACGTGGTCTTGCTTTAGATATGTCCGTCTACGACAATAATGGTAGACAAGTTCCTCTGACCGAAAGGGATGAAGAATTAATCGCTAAGAAAGAGAAACAACCTCTTAACTAATCAGGAGTAAAACGGATATGAAAGAAATTCAAGACTTCGATAGTATTACTATAAAATTAGCCTCACCTGAACAGATTAAAGCTTGGTCATATGGTGAAGTTAAAAAACCAGAGACTATCAACTACCGTACATTGCGTCCTGAAAGAGACGGATTGTTCTGTGAAAAAATATTTGGTACAACAAAAGAATGGGAATGTTACTGCGGTAAATTCAAATCCATCCGTTATAAGGGTGTTGTTTGTGACCGTTGTGGTGTTGAAGTTACTAATGTAAAGGTTCGTCGTGAAAGGATGGGCCACATTACATTAGCATCTCCTGTATCTCATATCTGGTATTACCGCTCAGTTCCTTCAAGAATGAGTTTGTTGCTAGATATTTCAAGATCAGCTCTTCAAAGTGTATTGTACTATGAAAAATATATTGTTATTCAGGCTAATGATACTGAACTTAAAGACAAACAGATTTTAAGTGAAGAAGAATATTATGAAGCTAGAGAGCAGTATGGTGACGGTTTCAAAGCCGGCATGGGTGCTGAGGCAGTTCGTGAACTTTTGAAAAATCTCGACCTTGAGAAGTTATCTTATGAACTTCGTGATGAAATGAGAGCTAAAGAAGGTAAGACTGACAAGCACTTATACAAGAGAATTGAAGTTTGTGAAAGCTTCAGAAACTCAATCAACAAACCAGAATGGATGATTCTTACTGTTATCCCTGTAATTCCACCAGACTTACGTCCGATGGTACAGTTGGATGGTGGTCGTTTTGCGACTTCCGATTTGAATGACTTATATCGTCGTTTGATCAACCGTAACAACCGTCTATCTAGACTTATACAGTTACATGCTCCTGATATCATCATCAGAAACGAAAAGAGAATGTTACAGGAAGCTGTTGATGCATTGTTCGATAACTCAAAGAGAAAAAGAGTTGTTCGTGGTGCTAATAACAGAGCTCTTAAATCTCTATCTGATATGCTTAAAGGTAAGAATGGTAGATTTAGACAGAACCTTCTAGGTAAACGTGTTGACTACAGTGGTCGTTCCGTTATCGTTGTTGGTCCTGAACTAAGAATGCACCAGTGTGGTGTTCCTTCAAAGATGGCTCTTGAATTATTCAAGCCTTTCATCATGAAGAAACTCGTACAGAAAGGTGTTGTATATAATATCAAGAAGGCTAAGAACTTAGTTGAACAAGAAACAGATGAAGTATGGTCCATCCTTGATGATGTAGTACGTGAACATCCTGTTATGTTGAACCGTGCTCCGACCCTTCATAGATTAGGTATTCAAGCTTTCGAACCTGTATTGGTTGATGGTAAGGCAATCAAACTTCACCCATTGGTATGTCACGCATTTAATGCTGACTTTGATGGTGACCAGATGGCTATCCATATTCCACTTACATCAGCAGCTCAACTTGAATGTTGGACTCTTATGTTGAGTGCAACAAACCTACTTGATCCAGCTAATGGTAAACCAATTGCATTCCCATCACAGGATATGGTTCTTGGTGTTAACTATTTAACTAGAGAGATGCCAGGTGCAAAGGGTGAGAACCATTTCTATGACAATATTTCTGAACTGGAATTAGCTATTGATAGTGGAACATTATCATACAATGCTATGATCAGATACAAGTTGGCTGACGGACAGAAGATCAAAACTACCGCTGGTAGAGTAATCTTTAACTCTGTACTTCCTGCTGTTATTCCTTTCCAGAATGCTTGTCTTGGTGATAAAGAGTTGAAAAAACTTATTGGTAACACCATCAAAGAGAACAAAAACTCTGTTGCAGTTAAACTTCTTGACGCAGTAAAAGACGTTGGGTTCAAGTTTGCTACAGTATTTGGTGCAACAATTGGTTTATCAGATATGATCATTCCTGATGGTAAGGCAGCTATTATGGCTGACGCTAATGCAAAGCATGCTGAGATTAAAGCTCAATATGACAGTGGTAGTATCACTCAGAATGAACGTTATAACCGTGTTATTGAGGTATGGACTGATGCTAATGATAAATTAGCTGACGAGCTAATGAGCGAGCTAAAGAAAGATCAACATGGATTCAACTCCTTGTTCTTGATGGCTGACTCTGGTGCCCGTGGTAGTAAGACTCAGATCAGACAGCTTGGTGGTATGCGTGGATTGATGGCTAAACCTACTGGTGATGTTATTGAATTCCCAATTAAATCAAACTTTAAAGAAGGTCTTTCAATCATCGAGTTCTTTATTTCAACAAATGGTGCTCGTAAAGGTCTATCCGATACAGCTCTTAAAACTGCTGAAGCTGGTTATTTGACTCGTCGTTTGGTTGATATCTCACAAGATGTTGTTATCAATGAAGATGACTGTCATACAATTAACGGTATTTGGAGATCTGCTATCAAAGACGGTGATGATATCATCGAATCATTGAGCGATCGTCTAGTTGGCCGTTGCCCAGTTGAAGATGTTCTTCATCCATTTACAGGTGAAGTACTTGCTCCAGCAAATGAAGAAATTAACGAAGTTAATGCAAAATTAATTGAAGAAGCAGGAATAGAAAAAGTATTCTTAAGAACTGTTCTTACCTGTGAAGCAAAACATGGTGTTTGTAGAAAGTGTTACGGACGTAACCTTGCAACCAATGCATCAGTTCAAATTGGTGAAGCTGTAGGAACAATCGCTGCTCAATCTATTGGTCAGCCTGGTACACAGTTGACCATGAGAACATTCCACGTTGGTGGTACTGCTTCTACTTCAAGTGAAAATAATACATTGTCATTCAAATCTCCAATCATTATCGATGATATCACCGGTAAGAAGGTTGTTAGAGAGGAAGATGGTGTTAGAGTATTCTCTCGTAAAGGTTTCTTGAGCTACGACATGGTAGTTAATGAAATCAAGAAGGGAGACTATGAAAAGTTATTGGTAAAAGATGGTGGCGTTGTAGCTAAAGGCATGCCTATGTACGTTAAAAACGATAAGGTAGTTGTTTCAGCTTATAACGGTAGAGTTAGAGAGATAAATGATAGAGTTGTTATTGTTAACAAAACAGAAAAAGCTGTTATCAGAATTGGTAGTGAATTAGAAAAGAGCATTCAGATTGGTCAGTTAATTGAAGCTGGTTCTCCTATTGCTAGTTTTGACCCATTCAGTGAACCATTCATCTGTGAAGCTTCAGGTTATGTTAACTACAGAGATATCAAGACTGGTTCCACATTGATCGAAGAGAAAAACCTAGAAACAGGTAATATCGAAAGAAAGATCACAGAACACGCTCTTGAAACTTTGCAGCCTACTATTGTTATTACCAGTAAGAAAGATGGTAAGGGCGATGAACTTGCAGTTTATCAATTACCAGGTGCAACATATTTGCTATGCGAAGATAACGAGAAAGTATCAATTGGTCAAAGTATTGCTAAACTTCTAAAGAGTGGAACAAAAACAGCCGATATTACTGGTGGTCTTCCTCGTGTTGGTGAATTATTTGAAGCTCGTAGACCTAAGAACATCGCTGTTCTTGCCCAGGTATCAGGTATTGTTGAGATGGTTGGTACTGCTAAGGATGAAAAGACTGGCAAGGTAGAAAAGAGTGTTTCTAAGGGTAAGAGAATTGTTAGAATTAATGACGCTTACGGTCATAGCTACAAACATTTAGTTCCATTAAGCAAGCACATGCTTGTAAGAGATGGAGATACTGTTGAAGCTGGTGAACCATTATGTGATGGCGCAATTAGTCCACATGACATTCTTGAAATACTTGGTGAAAATGCACTACAATCTTTCTTAGTAAATGAAGTACAAGAAGTTTACAGAATGCAGGGTGTAGATATCAATGATAAGCACTTAGGTATTATTGTTAGACAGATGCTAAGAAAAGTTGAGATTATCAGCGCTGGTGATACAAGTTATGTACATGGTCAACAAGTTGATAAACACTCATTCAGAACTGAAAACCACAGAGTTGAATCTGAAGGTGGACAACCAGCTATTGCTAAACCTCTACTGTTAGGTATCACTCGTGCTGCACTTGCTATTGATTCATTTATATCCGCAGCTTCTTTCCAGGAGACAACTAAGGTCTTGACAGAAAGCGCAATTGCAGGTAAAAAGGATGAGTTACGTGGCTTGAAGGAAAATGTTATTATTGGACATTTGATTCCTGCAGGTACTGGTATGAAGAAATATAGAAATGTTCATCTAGCTGATGAAGCTTTACTTGAGAACACTCAGGTAGCTGAAGAACAGCAGGTAGCAAAACGTCGTGAAGCGATGGCTACTGAGATGGGTATAGAAGATGGTAATTCGAGAAATATGGTTGACTCAACCAAAGCTTAATAACATTGAAGATGATTTGTTATGCCTGTTGGCATAGCAAGTCTTTGGTGTGTTATTTGTTAAATGCTTGGTGGTGTTCATGCTGGCTGTGTTTTTCATGGAAATACGCTTAGTAATAAGTGTATAGATCCCGTTTTATGTGAGAAAGACCGTGGATCGCAATATAATTAAGGGAGTGTGTCCAAAAGATGCCTACTATTAATCAGCTAATTAGAAAAGGTAGAAGTACTCAAGTTAACAAAACTAAGTCTCCTGCTTTAGAAAACTGCCCTCAAAAGCGTGGTGTTTGTACAAGAGTTATGACTGTAACTCCTAAGAAACCTAACTCTGCTTTAAGAAAGGTAGCTCGTGTTCGTTTGTCAAACGGTATTGAAGTAACCGCTTATATTCCTGGTATTGGTCATAACCTACAGGAACACTCAGTAGTTTTACTTCGTGGTGGACGTGTTAAGGATTTACCTGGTGTACGTTATCACATCGTTCGTGGTGCTAAAGATACTTTGGGTGTTACTGATCGTAAGAGAAGTAGATCTAAATATGGTGCTAAGATGCCAAAAGCATAAGGAGAAATAGAAAATGTCAAGAAGAAAAACCGCTGCTAAGCGTGATATTTTACCTGATGCAAGATTTGGTAATGTTACCGTTGAAAAATTCATCCGTCATATGATGGTTGATGGCAAAAAATCAGTAAGTACAAAAATTGTTTATACAGCATTAGAAACTGTTAAAACTAAATCTGGTGAAGATGCTCTAGAAGTATTCTTAAAAGCACTAGAGAATGTAAAACCATTAGTAGAAGTAAAGAGCAGACGTGTTGGTGGATCAACATATCAGGTTCCTACTGAAGTTAATGCTAATCGTAGTGAAGCTCTTGCAATGAGATGGGTTATTGCAGCTGCTAGATCTAGAAATGGTCACTCAATGGGTGAAAAGCTTGCTAGTGAAATTCTAGATGCTTATGCTAACACTGGTGCTGCTTTCAAAAAGAAAGAAGATACACACAGAATGGCAGACGCAAACAAAGCTTTCTCTCATTTCAGATGGTAATTTTGTTTTACGCAAAAATAAGTCATTTGGTTCTTCGGAACCATGTGACTATTTTTTTTGCCCTCTCTCCTTCGTTGTTTTCTTTGAATTTTTAATTTGTCAGAAAAGTAGTGAGAGATTTATTTTATTCTTCAAATCTGTAAATGACATCACAGATCATCTTCAATTATACAGAATATGTTTCCAGTACAAAATATCAAAAAATTGAGAGAGAGAATGATTCATTATTTTTCATGATGAACTTTGAAAATCCTCAATTTTCAAACTCTCATGTTGAAATAGTACAAATATTATAAAAATCTTATTAAAATAAGAGAAATTACAAAAAAATAAATATTTTTTTATTTTATTGTCTATGAGTGTAAAAAATTAACAAATAGTCCATATGATTAAAAAAATTAGGCTTTTAAGGGCTTAAAATACACACTCAAAAATATGAGTTTTAAATATTTCTAAATCCTTATACTTAGCTATTTATGGAACACTAAGTCATGGGTTGACAATAAATTCTGATTTATATATATTAATCAAGGTTCACTAAGAAGCGACTTGAGTCCTTCTTATGTGATAGCGAGCCAAACAAATTGACCCTTACAGTCGATTGATGGTTCCAGAATATGAGTTTTTTTTCAAACTTATGCTATGTCGGCTAGCCCTTTGAGGCTTTTCGACCTCTGGATTCCTCTTTCAAAAGTATGGCTAGATTTTAGTTTGTCTCAATGCAAGTATAAAGGTTTTTACCTTTATAAGCACATATTAATTTTTTTTGTGACCGACTATGTTTCGGCACAAGGAGGAAAGAGATGGCTAAAGAGAAGTTTGAGAGAACTAAGCCTCATGTTAATGTTGGAACAATTGGTCACGTAGACCATGGTAAGACAACTCTAACCGCAGCAATTACACTTTATTGTGCTAAAAAATTTGGCGATAAGGCACTAGCTTATGATGCAATTGATAATGCACCAGAAGAACAAGAACGCGGTATCACAATCAACACACGTCACGTTGAATATCAATCAGATAACAGACACTATGCACACGTTGACTGTCCTGGACACGCAGATTACATCAAGAATATGATTACTGGTGCTGCTCAGATGGATGGTTCTATTATCGTAGTAGCTGCAACTGATGGTGCTATGGCACAAACTAAAGAGCATATCTTATTAGCTCGTCAGGTTGGCGTTCCTTCAATTATTGTATTCATTAACAAAACTGATCAAGTTGACGATCCAGATTTGATTGAATTAGTAGAAGAAGAAATGAGAGAATTATTAGATTCTAACGGTTATGATGGTGAAAACTGTCCTGTAATCGCTGGCTCAGCTTTTGAAGCTCTAAACAACCCTGAAGATCCTGAAAAAACAAAATGTATTCAAGAATTATTAGATGCAATGGATTCATATATCCCTCTTCCAAAGAGAGATGTTGATATGCCTTTCCTAATGCCTATTGAAGATATTTTCTCAATTTCAGGTCGTGGTACTGTTGTAACAGGTCGTATCGAACGTGGTGTACTTCACATCAACGATAACATCCAAATCATTGGTATCAAAGATACACAGGATACTGTTGTAACTGGTATTGAAATGTTCAATAAACTTCTAGATGAAGGTCAAGCTGGTGATAACATTGGTGCTCTTCTTCGTGGTATCGATAAGAAGGAAGTTGTTCGTGGTCAGGTATTAGCTGCTCCTAAATCAATTACTCCTCATAAGAAGTTTACAGGTACTGTATATGTATTAAACAAGGAAGAAGGTGGTCGTCACAAACCATTCTTCACAGGCTACCGCCCTCAGTTCTACTTCCGTACAACTGATATTACAGGTGCTGTAGAACTTCCTGCAGATAAGCAGATGGTTCTTCCTGGTGATAACACAACATTTACAGTTGAATTGATTCACCCTGTTGCTATGGACAAAGGTCTTCGCTTCGCTATGCGTGAAGGTGGTAGAACCGTTGCTTCTGGCCAGGTTACTGAAATCATCGAATAATTCTATGAGCGAATGTCTTGTCAGTTAAAATAAATGCTGACAAGGCCCGTTTTTTGGAGGAATAATGGCTAAAGAAAGAATTCGAGTTAGATTGAGAGGTTTTGATGTTGAACTAGTAGAACAAAGTTCAAACGCAATCGTTCAGACAGTTGTAAAAGCCGGTGCTACAGTATCAGGTCCGGTACCTCTACCAACTCGTATCAATAAGTACACTGTCTTGAAATCGCCCCATGTCAATAAAAAGGCCCGTGAGCAGTTTGAAATGAGAACACACAAGCGTCTTATTGACATTTTAGATCCTACTTCACAAGTAATGGATGCGCTCATGAAACTTGAGCTCCCTGCTGGCGTTGATGTAGAGATTAAACAGTAAAGAGGTGAGGTAAGAAATGTTAGGGCTTATCGGCAAAAAAGTTGGAATGACACAGGTATTTGATGCTCAAGGCAGATTAACTCCTGTGACAGTAATAAAGTTTGAGGGCAATGTTGTAGTTGGTCAAAGAACAGAAGAGAAGAATGGTTATTCAGCTGTTGTTCTTGGTTCAGTTGACAAGAAAAAAAGCACCATTACCAAACCTTACGCAGGACAATTCAAGGACACATGTGAACCAAAACAGAACCTTGTAGAAATCCGCAATTATGATAAGGAAGTTACAGTAGGTGACGAACTCGGAGTTGATGTATTCAACGACGCATTGTTCGTAGATGTAACAGGTACCTCAAAGGGTAAAGGATTCGCTGGTGGTATGAAACGCCACGGTATGAAGGGTGGACGTGCAACTCACGGTTCAAAGTTCCACAGAGACATCGGTGGTACTGCTATGGCAGCTGATGCATCACGTGTTTTCAAAGGTCGCCACATGGCTGGTAGAATGGGTGGTGTACAAACCACTTCACAGAATTTGAAAGTCGTTCGTGTTGATGAAGGCATGCAAGTATTAATGGTTAAGGGTGCTATTCCTGGTCCATCTCAGAGCGTTGTCATCGTTAAGAAAGCGATAAAGAAGTAGGTGTGAGATATGGAATATAAAGTCTTTTCTACTAACGGTAGCGAAATCAAAACTATTGAGTTAAATGAAAAAGTTTTTAACTGTGAAGTTAGTGATGGTAGCATATATTATGCCGTAAACAATGAGCTTGCTAACCGCCGTGTTGGTACAGCAAGCACAAAGACCCGTGCTGAGGTCAATTACAGCAATACTAAGCCTTTCAAGCAGAAGGGAACTGGTAATGCACGTTTTGGTGATAAAAAATCTCCTGTACATGTTGGTGGTGGTACAATTTTCGGACCTAAACCTCGTGATTATAGTTACCAATTACCTAAGAAGATGAAACGTCTCGCAATGAGAAGTCTTCTTTCTTTAGGCGTTAAAGATGAACGCTTGGTAGTTATTGAGGATTTTACTAGTGAAAACGGCAAAACCAAAGACCTCGCTGAAATCCTGAAGAACTTCAAGTGCGAAGAGAATAGAACAACTCTTATTCTCAAGGATGACGATGTACTAGTACGTCGTGCTGCAAAGAACATTCCTTACTTGCATGTACTTTCCTATAACAGACTATCTTCTAAAGAACTTCTTTATGCAAGAAAGATCATTGTTATGGAAACTGCCGCTTTGAACTTGAATAACTTCTACGGCGACAAATAAGGGGACCCAGAGATGAGAGCAGATGAAGTAATTGTTGCACCTATCTTGAGTGAGAAATCTAATTTCGCTCGCGAAGGGGAAAGCAAAAAATACACTTTTGAAGTAAGCCAAAGAGCTAACAAGCATGATGTAACAGCTGCAGTTGCAGAGTTATTTGATGTAACAGTTGAAAAGTGTAATGTAATGGTAGTAAAAGGAAAGCCTAAATACTCTAGAGGAAAAGGTGGTGCTATTAAAGGTACTACTGGTAACTGGAAAAAGGCAATCGTAACTTTAGCTAAGGGTGATACCATCCAAGCTATCGAAGGCGTTTAAGGAGAAATTGGAAAAATGGCATTAAAATCTTATAAACCAAACACTCCAGCTCTTCGTCAAAAGACTACATTAGTATTTGATGAATTGACAACTAACAAGCCAAACAAAGCATTAACATCAGGTTTAAATAAAAACGCTGGTCGTGGTGCTGGTGGTAGAATTAGTATACGTCGTAGAGGTGGTGGTCACAAACGTGCATATCGTGTAATCGATTTTAAACGTAATAAAATTGGTATCCCTGGCACAGTTAAAACAATCGAATACGATCCTAACCGTAGCGCAAACATCGCATTGGTATTCTATGCTGATGGTGAAAAACGTTACATGTTAGCACCAAAAGGAATCACTGTTGGATCTACTGTAGTTAGTGGACCAGAAGCTCCTTTAACAATGGGTAATGCTCTTCCTTTGAAGAATATTCCATTAGGTGTTCAAGTATTTAATATTGAAGTAACACTTGGTCGTGGTGGTCAATTAGTTCGTAGTGCTGGTTTGGGTGCATCAATTGTAGCTAAAAGCGGTGACTATGTAACAGTAAAATTACCTTCAGGTGAAATGAGACTTATCTTCGGCGAATGTTATGCAACATTAGGTCAATTAGGTAATGAAGATCACATGAACATAAACTTAGGTAAAGCTGGTAAGAGCAGACACTTAGGTAGACGTCCTAAAGTACGTGGTGTTGTAATGAACCCAGTTGATCACCCACATGGTGGTGGTGAAGGTCGTACAAACGGTGGTCGTCAACCTGTTACTCCTTGGGGTAAACCAACTAAGGGTGGCAAAACTCGTTCTAGTAAGAAACCTTCAACTAAGTTTATCGTTAAGAAACGAAGTAAGTAGGAGTAGAAAGTGGCAAGATCAATCAAAAAAGGCCCTTTTATTGAAGAAAGACTTTTAAAAAGGGTTACAGAAGCTAGCAAAACTGGCAGTAATCAGATGATCAAGACGTATTCACGTGCTTCTACGATCATCCCTCAAATGGTTGGAATTACAATTTCCGTTTATAACGGTAAGACTTGGATTCCAGTGTATGTAACAGAAAATCTAGTTGGACACAAGCTCGGTGAGTTTGCTCCTACAAGAATATTCCGTGGTCATGCGGCATCTGATAAGAAGAAAAGGTAAGGTAAGGTATGAAAAACGTAACAGGTTATAGAGCCGTAGCAAAATATCTTAATATTTCTCCAACTAAAGTTCGCCCAATCGCAAACCTTATTAGAAGAAAACCTTATGTAGAAGCTGTAGCTATTCTAGAGGCAATGCCTCAGAAAGGCGCAAAGCTTTTATTAAATGTTTTGCAGAGTGCTGGTGCAAATGCTATGAACGTTAACAGTAAATTGGATGAAGATTCTCTTTATGTAACAATGTTGATGGTAGATGAAGGTCCACGTTTGAAACGTGTTTGGCCTAGATCCCATGGTAGACGTGATATTCTTTTAAAGAGAATGTCTCACATCACAGTCGTCGTTGACGAAAAAGCTAACTTGGGGGAATAAATGGGCCAGAAAGTTAATCCTATTGGACTCCGCCTCGGAGTCAATAAAACTTGGAAATCAAAATGGTATGTAGATCCTAAAGAATATGCACCTACATTACATGAAGACCTTTTATTAAAGAAGACTCTTCTTGGTTGTCCAGAAGTTCAAGGTGCTGATATTGCAGATGTTGAAATCATCCGTAAGCCTCAGCGTGTAACTATCGTGATCACAACAAGTCGTCCTGGTATCATTATTGGTTCCAAGGGCTCTAACGTTGAAAAGCTTGGTGCTAGACTTCAAAAGATTTCTAACAAAAAAGTACAGATCAAGATTAAAGAAATTAAGAAGCCTGAAGGTAATGCTTCGATTATCGCTCAGAATGTTGCAAAACAACTACAATCTCGTGGTTCTTTCAGAAGAGTTATGAAGATGGCTGTTTCTAAAGCAATGCAGAGTGGTGTTCAGGGTGTGAAAATTAAATGTTCAGGTCGTCTTGGCGGCGCAGAAATTGCTCGTTCAGAATGGATGAAAGAAGGACGCGTTCCTCTACATACATTACGTTCTGACATAGATTACGGTGTAGCAACTGCAAACACAACATTTGGTGCTATCGGTATCAAGGTTTGGGTGTTCAATGGTGAAATCTATGAGCATGCTAAAAAGAATGACGCTGGCGGCTTAGTTAAGAAAGCTTCACCAAAACAGGCAAGGAGTTAATAATGCTTAGTCCTAAAAGAATCATTCATAGAAAAAAGCATAGAGGCACTAGAGATGGTGTTGCTCATCGTGGAAACACTATTGCATTTGGTGAAATCGGATTGATGGCTTGTGAAGCTAAATGGATCACAAACCGTCAGATTGAAGCTTCCCGTATTGCAATGACTCGTCACGTTAAGCGTGGTGGTAAAGTTTGGATTAGAATCTTCCCAGATATGCCTTATACTAAAAAACCTGCTGAAACAAGACAAGGTAAAGGTAAAGGTAATCCAGAAGGTTGGGTAGCTGTTGTTAAGAAGGGAGCAATTATGTTCGAGATGGGTGGTGTTGATGAAGCACTAGCACGTGAAGCTTTAACACTAGCTGCTGCTAAATTACCAATCAAGACTAAAATTGTAACTAGAAGAGAGATGGAGTAAACAATGAAGAATTCATTCAAAGACCTTACACTTGAGGAACAAATCGCAAAACGTGATGAGCTTCGCAAGCAGTATTTAGACATTCGTATGGATAGGGTTCTTGGTCATGTTGAAAACCCTCTAGCTATTAGAACAGTTAAGAGACAGATCGCTAGATTGAACACACTAATCCACGAAAATGCTTTAGGCATTCGCACATCCGCAAACTAAGAGAGGCGCGAGATAGATGGAAGTAAGAAAAAAGACTTTTACAGGAAAGGTTGTTAGTGAAAAAATGGATAAAACTATTGTAGTTGCAATCCAGACTAGAAGCCTTCATCCTTTGTATAAAAAGTATGTGTCCGTTACCAAAAAGGTAAAGGCTCATGACGAAAAGAATGATGCTCATGAAGGCGACACAGTTCGTGTTGTTGAATGTCGTCATATTAGCAAAGACAAGTGCTGGCGCTTAGTTCAAGTCGTCGAGCGTGCTCGTTAAGCAAGGAGAAACGTCATGGTACAAATGCAAAGTTATTTAAACGTTGCCGACAATAGTGGTGCTAAGCGCGTCCAGGTTATTAAAGTCCTGGGCGGTAGCCATAGATACGTTGCTAGTGTTGGTGATATTGTAGTAGTTGCTGTCAAGAGTGCTCTTCCAAACGGCGCCATCAAAAAAGGCGATGTTTTGAAAGCAGTTGTTGTACGCACAAAAAAGGAATACCGAAGACCTGACGGTACCTATATCAGGTTCGATGATAACGCATGTGTTGTCATTGATGCCAACAATAACCCCCGCGGTAAGAGAATCTTTGGCCCTGTAGCTCGTGAGCTCAGAAATGGCTATATGAAGATTGTTTCACTAGCACCGGAAGTGTTGTAGGAGAAAAGAAGCTATGAAGCTAAAAAAGAACGACACCGTAATGGTTATGACCGGCAAAGACAAAGGTCTTGTTGGTAAAATCGTTAAGGTGAACCCTAACACAAACAGGGCTATCGTCCAGGGCGCTAACTTAGTTAAGAAAACAGTTAAGAAGCGCAGTCAGCAAGACCAGGGCGGTATCATTGATATTGAAGCTCCAATTGCTATTTCTAACCTTTCACTAGTAGTGGATGGTAAGATCAGCAAGATAGGCTACAAGTTCGACGAAAACGGAAAGAAAGTTCGTTTTGCAAAGAAAACTGGGGAAGTACTCTAATGGAAGAAAAGTTTGTACCAAACTTCAAAACAAAATATTTTGAAGAAGCTGCACCTGCTCTACACAAAGAGTTCGGATACAGTTCAGTTATGCAGATCCCAGCTTTAACAAAAATTACTGTAAGTGTAGGAGTTGGCGAAGCAGTTGCTAACAAGAAACTTCTAGATGCAGCAGTAAAAGAATTAGAGCAGATTACAGGTCAGCATGTTGTAAAGACAAAAGCAAGAAAGTCTATCGCTAACTTCAAACTTAGAGAAGGACAGGAAATTGGAGCTATGGTTACCCTTCGTGGTGACAATATGTGGTATTTCCTAGAAAGACTTATTTCAATTGCTCTTCCTCGTGTTAAGGACTTCAAGGGTGTAAAAACTCATGCATTTGATGGTCACGGAAACTACTCTCTAGGTATTACCGAACAGATTGTTTTCCCTGAAATTGACTTCGATAAAATTGAACGCATCAGCGGTCTAAATATCGCAATCGTTACTACGGCTAAAACCGACGAAGAAGGTCGTGCTCTATTAAGATTAATGGGCATGCCATTCGCTAAATAGGGGTAAGATTAAATGGCTAAAAAATCATTGATTATTAAGGCTCAAAAAGAACCTAAATTTAGTACAAGACAATATAACCGTTGTAAGATTTGCGGAAGACCTCATGGTTACATGCGCAAATTCGATATGTGCCGAATATGCTTTCGTAAATTGGCAAGTGAAGGTCAGATTCCTGGCGTAACCAAGTCAAGTTGGTAGGAGATAATTATGGCTGTAAGTGATCCAATTGCAGATATGCTGACTAAGATAAGAAATGCTAGTCAAGCAAAGCACGAGAAAGTAGATATTTCCACTTCAAAGATGAAACTTCAAATAGTTAAAATTCTTAAAAATGAAGGCTATGTAAAGAACTTTAAAAAAGTTACAAAAGATGGCGTATCAAATATTCGTGTATTCTTAAGATATGATGATAATCAGAGTCCAGTACTTCATGGCATCAAGCGTGTTTCAACACCTGGTCGTCGTGTATATTGTGGCTATCGTAACATGCCTCGTGTATTTAATGGTCATGGTGTTGTAGTAGTTTCTACTTCCACTGGCGTTATTACAGGTAAGAAGGCCTCAGAACAAATGATTGGTGGTGAACTGATCTGTACTATTTGGTAAGGTAGGTAACAAATGTCGCGTATTGGTAAAATGCCCGTAGCACTACCTGCTGGGGTTAAAGTAACTGTAAAAGACGGAGTGATAACTGTTGAAGGTCCTAAGGGCAAATTAACACAGGCTTTCCGTGAAGAAGTTGCATTCGATGTTCAGAAAGAACAGATCGTTGTAACTCGCAAAGACGAATCTAAAGCAAGTAAAAGCTATCATGGTTTGTACCGTCAATTATTAAATAATATGATTGAAGGTGTTACTAAAGGTTTCTCAAAGACTTTAATGATCAACGGTGTTGGTTATAGAGCTGAATTGAAGAAAAACTTATTAGTTTTAAACCTAGGTTATTCTACTATCATTGAATATGTTATCCCAGAAGGTGTAACTATTGTTTGTGAAACACAGAATAAAGTTGTTGTTTCTGCTATAGATAAACAGTTAGTTGGTAAAACAGCTGCTGAAATTCGTTCCCTAAGAGCTCCAGAACCTTATAAAGGTAAAGGTGTTAAATATGAGAATGAAGTTATTCGTCGTAAAGTCGGTAAATCCGGCAAGTAATCGGTAGGTAAGAGATGGACAAGAATATTGATAAGGCTAGAAAGCTAAAAAAGCGTAAGCTTCATATCAGAAAAAGCATCTCCGGTACTGCCAGCAGACCGAGGATGACAGTTTTTCGTAGTAGTCACCACATGTATGTTCAAGTAATTGACGATGTAGCTGGTAAGACATTGATCTCTGCTAATACAGTTGAAGCTGAATTAACAGGCTTGAAAAACACTGTTGCTGATGCCGCTAAGCTTGGCGAGGTGATTGGTAAGAGGATGATCGAGAAGAATATCACAACTTGTGTATTCGACAGAAATGGCTACCTCTATCATGGTATCGTGAAGAGCATCGCTGATGGCGCCCGCAGTGCTGGCGTTAAGTTCTAGGGGGACACCATGGATAGATCAAGAAAAGAAGATAGAAACGACGGATACGTTGAAAAGCTTATTAAGCTCAATCGTGTTTCCAAAGTAGTTAAGGGTGGTAGAAGATATTCATTCTCAGCTCTAGTTGTTGTTGGAGACCAAAAGGGTAAAGTAGGTTATGGTTTTGGTAAAGCTAATGACGTTACAGATGCAATTCGTAAAGCTGTAGATCGTGCTAAAGAAAGCATGATTGTAGTTCCAATGAAGAATGGTACAATTCCTCATGAATGTATTGGTAATTTCAAAAGCGCTAGTGTACTCATTAGACCAGCAGTTCCTGGTACTGGTGTAATCGCTGGTGGTGCTGTTAGAGCTTTATGTGACGCTGCTGGTATCACAGATATCTTAGGCAAATCATTAGGATCCAAAAATACTGTAAATACTGTAAAGGCTGCTTTTGACGCATTTGAGCACTTATTTGATGCTCGCGTTATGGCTAAGAACAGAGGAAAATCTCTAAAAGAGATGTGGGGTTAATATGGCTGATAAAAAACTAAAAGTTACATTAACTGGCAGTGTTGTTGGAACTCTTCCAAAACAACGTAAAACTGTTAAAGCTCTCGGTTTCGGTAAAAGAAACAGCAGTGTGATTATTGACAATACACCCGACATGCTCGGTATGGTAAATGTTATTAGTCACCTTGTTAAAGTCGAGGAGATGTAATAATGGCAAATTTAGGACAAATTAAAGCACCTTATGGTGCAAATACAAAGAAAACTATCGTTGGACGTGGTGCCTCTTCTAAGGGTCGCGCTAGTGGTAGAGGTCATGATGGTCAAAACTCCCGTTCAGGTGGTGGAACTCGTCTTGGCTTCGAAGGCGGTCAGATGCCTTTGTATCGCCGTTTAGCACGTAGAGGATTTTCAAACTATCCTTTCAAGAAAGAATATCAAGTTGTTTCTTTGAGTGCTATTAGTGCTAATTTTGAAGATGGTGCAATAGTAAATATTGATTCTCTTAAGAAAGCTAAT
>JALNVT010000015.1 GCA_023231265.1 Sphaerochaetaceae bacterium | reverse complement strand
TGCAGGTACAGCACCTGATTTGGTTGTCGTACATGAAGCAAACATCAGAAACTATGTACCAGACCAATTATTGGCACTGGACCCTTATCTAGAAGAGAACAATTTCCCTGTAGATGATTTTGTTTCAGCTCCTTTAGAAGCTTGTAAATTTGATGGACAGTACTATGCCATTCCTTTAGATGTTCATCCAATAATCATGTATGCAAATACAGCTCTGTTGAAACAAGCAGGAATAAATGACCTTCCAACCAATTATGAAGAGCTCATTGCTGATGCTAAAGCAGTACAGGACAAAACAGGTGCTATGGGAATTGCATGTGACAATACAACTGCTGTTTACAAAGCTTATACATTGACAAGATTGTTCTTCTCAATGATGTATGAACAGGATGGTCAGATGCTGAGCGATGACAACATGTCAGCAGCTTTCAACAATGAATATGGAGTAAAAGCTCTTGTAGCACTGCAAGATATGGTGAACAAGTATGAAGTAACCCCTCAAGGCTTGGATTATGATTCATCAGTAAATGCTTTTAAATTAGGACAGGCAGCTTTCCATTTCAATGGTGTTTGGGCTACAGGTACATTTGAAAAAGCTGACAACTTAGATTTCGTAGCAGTTGCTTTACCTGGTTTGATTGGAAAACCTGCAGCATGGGGTGGCTCTCATACTCTAGCAATTCCTGCAACAGAAGCAAAAGATCCTGATCATGTAAAAGATATCTTGACCTGTATTGATTGGATAACAGCTCACGGTGAGATGTGGTCATTAGCAGGACACATTCCTACCCGTACATCTGTTCAAGAAAGCGATGCATTCAAAGCATTACCATATAGAGCAGGTTATGCATCAGCTGCTGCTTCTACAGTAGCACCTCCTGCAACAGACGCTTGGTCAGAGATCTACACAACATTGTCAGACAAACTTGAATATGCTGTAGCACACAACTCAAATCCACAGATGGCTCTGGATGATATGGAGAAAACAGTTAATAAGATCATAATGACTTACTAATCAACTCGAATAATAATATGTTGGGGTGGAAATTATTCCACTCCAACAAAGGAATAATCTATGATACCTGGAAACAAAGATTCTAGAGATGGATACATTTTTTGTATTCCTTTTTTATTGATATATATTTTATTTATGGTCTATCCTTTGATAAATGGTTTCATCATAAGTTTCTTTAAATATAATATTCTATCCATCAAGAAGTTTATCGGATTGGCGAACTACAGAACCCTATTTTCAGATTCCAAATTCTATTCATCACTTTGGCACACAACTCAATTTGTTTTGATAACCACACCTTCACTTCTGATTCTAGGTTTTTTGATGGCTCTTTTTGTTAACTCAAAATCTCCGTTCAAAGTTGCAGGTGAGAGTATATTTTTCATTCCTTATGTTTTTTCAATGACAGTGGTATCAACCCTGTGGGCATGGTTGATGCAGAAGAACTATGGACTATTCAATCATCTGCTCAGTACGGTTGGATTGAATCCAGTTGGGTGGTTGATAGATTCCAAATGGGCTATATGGTCAGTTTCTTTTGCAACTTTATGGTGGACAGCAGGTTTCAACATGATTTTGATGAGTGCTGCTATAAGGCAGATACCTACTGAGATATACAACTCATCAAGTATTGATGGAGCCTCTTATTGGCAGACTGTTTTTAAAATCACAATGCCTTTGATCAAAAAGACTCTATCTCTATGTCTGATTTTACAGGTAATCGCATCATTCAATGTATTTGGTCAGGTATTTGTTATGACTGGTGGTGGACCTTATGGAAGCACTAGAGTTCTGATTCAATACATATATGAAAATGGTTTCAGTTATTTCAAGATGGGATACTCCGCTGCAATGAGTTACATTCTATTCGCATTGATAATGATCTGCTCTTTGATATTGAACAAAATTGGAGGTAATGAAGATGATTGAACGAAAGGACTTCAAATACTACGTATTACGAATAATAGAACTGATTGTTCTCATCATATGGTTATTCCCTTTAATATGGATGGCTCTGACCTCTCTTCATGTAGAAAATGATCTGATATCTAAATCTTTTCACTTCCTACCGGCACATCCAACTCTAGCAAATTATACAAAAGCATTCACCTCAACTTACATTCTGCAGTGGTTGATAAACAGTATCATCATATCAACATCCACAATGATTCTAACTCTGATTATAGATGCTCCAATAGCATACGCTTTTGCAAAAATAAAATTCAAAGGAAAGAATGTACTGTTCTGGCTTGTTATGGCTGGTATGATGGTTCCTTTTCAGGTTCTGATCATCCCTCTTTATCTGCAGTTCAACAGCTATCATCTAATAAACACTTCTTTGAGTGTAATACTTCCTAGAGTGGCTCTGCCAATTGGAGTCTTCATTTTGAAACAATTCTTTGAGGGAATTCCAAATGCGTTGGAAGAATCGGCCTTCTTAGATGGAGCAACACGATACAAAACCTTCAGTTCAGTAATATTGCCACTGAGCACAGCAGCACTGACAACAGTCACAATTCTGTCATTCATCAATTCATGGAATGACTTCTTGTGGCCTCTAATAGCTTTGAATGACACCGACAAATATACAATAACAGTAGGTATTGCAAACTTCCAAGGAACTCATGGTACAGAGTATGCACTGTTGCTTTCTGGCGCTGTGATAGCTTCAATTCCTCAGTTTGTTTTCTATCTATTCTTCCGAAAGAAGATTGTAGAAGGTATTGCTATGGCTGGACTTAAAGGATAGAAAATGAAAATAAATCTTATCAATTCAGATACAATCAAGGCAAACTACAAACTCACTGTAAAAACCAAAACAGAAAACTGCGTTTTAGAAGAAATCAGGCAGGATGGCAATAAAATAATTTGGGATTTTTGTGGTTTGACTGTTACAGATTCAATTTCAGAGAAAGAAAATACAATAACATTAAAGAGGAGAATCTTCTCCCATAAGGAAGATTTCTTTAGTATAAACTTCACAGTCTTTCACAACTGCAGAGATTGTGAGCTCTTCATGCCCGGTGTTATGTATCAGAAAAATACAAAGGGAAAAGGAAAATATCCAAGGATAACAGAGCAACATGCCAGCTGGTCATTTGATGAGACAAGATGCAGTATTCCAGGATGCATGGCTCTCTATAATAAATCTGCGATAATGATTGCAGCTCACAGAACAGATGAAATGAAAATATCATCAAGTTTTGATGAGCTATCCTTCAGCTTTCGATTGCCCTCAGAAGAATGGCCCTATGTATATTCAAGTAAGGACACACTCAGATATTCCATGGATAAAAAAGATAGTACCTTTGTTCATATGAAAAAGAACCAAGTGATCTTTCAGGAGTACTTAATTTATCATTCAGATATGAATGATTTGAATCTATTTGACCACTACAAAAGATATGTTGAGATATTCAGACCACTCAATGATGAGCACATAGATCTAGTCAAACTTCATAATTTTAAAGCACTTCTGCTCTCTCAGTTGTTATCATTGCTTGAACATACAGACAGGGGTAGCTATTTAAAAATGGGAAGAGGAAATGGAAAGAACCAAGATGTCTATGAATTTACAAGTGCTTCTTTTCTCGTAAAAAGTGTTGAGGCTGCAGTCATCTTTAACAGATTGAATGTAGATTCTTTAAAAGAAAATCTTGACTCCAATATCTTAGAAATATTGAATGAATCTGAAAGAAAAAATTTAAATGGAAGATCTTATGATGATGTGGCAAGAGATATAGGAGACTTCTTTCTGCAAGCAGAGACCCAAAAGGGAATCTTCCAGGATTGCTACGATATCAATAAAAATATCTGGGCAGGATATCTGGGTGTTGGCGAGAATGAGAAATTCAATTATGGAATAAATGCAAGAACCAATGGCGAGGCCATGATGGCTTATTTAGAGCTTTACAATAACTGCAATTTCAACGAAAAAAATAGGTATCTAGATCTGATCAATTCAGTTGCAGATTTTTACATAACTCATCAAGAAGAGAATGGGAATTATGGAAGATGGTGGAATATTAATGGAAGTATTATGGATGATTTTGGCACAAATGGAGCATATATACTATCATTTTTGTCAAAGCTATATAAAACAACAAAAAATGATGTTCTACTGAAATCAATAAACAGAGCCATTCCATATTACTCTGATATAATCAAAAGATTTGATTTCTATGCAGATACTTTGGATGCAGATTCCTGTGATAAGGAAGCTGGAATTGCATTGTTGATGGCCTTCATAAACATCTATCAACTTGATCCTCAGAAGCAGTATCTACGACTATGTGAGATCTGTGCCAATTATATAATAACTTGGATTCAAATTGATGATATCAAATTTGATTCAAAATCCCCGCTAGGAAGAAGAGGCTTCAAAACCAGAGGAATGAGCAGTGTATCCATTGCAAATCAGCATTTAGATTTCTATGGAATGCTTATAGCTTACAACTTTTTATATCTTCATAAATTTACAAATAAGAAGTTCTACAAAAAGATTGCTAGCATAATGATTGATAGCTGCACTCAACTTATATCATCTCCAACTGACAGTCTTGGAAGAGGTGATGATTTCTTTGGATGGATTCCTGAACAGATCAACCACACGAACTGGGATTATTTCAACAATAAAGAAAATACGAATGGGACATTCTCTATAAATATAGCCTGGGTACAGGTTTTGGTACTAGATTATTTGGATAAAATTGAGGTCCTTTTTGGGGAGGAATTGAAAAATGAAATTTAGATTTTCATTGATGACATTGAATTTATGGAACACCATCAAGTTAGATGAAAGAAGACCTGTTATTGAAGAATTCTTTCGCATCCACAGACCAGATATTTTATGCATACAGGAAATTAGAGAGGATACAATAAAGATTCTAGATGATCTTCTTGAAGATTATACAAGAGTTCATGATGACTGTCCAAGTTGGTCAAATGAATCAAACATATATTACAAGAGAGAGCTTTTTGAAGAGGTGAAACATGACAGAGTAGATTTGAACATGCCTGAAAAAGAAAGAGGCCTTTTCTATATCGTATTGAAGAGTTCCTACAGCAACAAGACTCTGTTCATATCAACAGCTCACCTCACTCATCAAGGAAATGCTGATGAATGCAGAACTGGCATGAATTATCGACACTCTGAAGCAATTGTTATAAGTGAATCATTGAAGACATTGGTAGGTAAAAATCAACCAGCACTCATCTGTGGTGATTTCAATGACCCTTTCCATCCTTACAGAATAATAAAAGAGAAGCTTGGATGGATAGAGGTATTTCAGTATCTGAAACTTGAGGCACCAATAACATTTCCATGTACCCAAAACAGTGATGAGATATTTATTGTCGAGAGCATCGATAAGATAATAACAAATGATGAATTGATCCCATTGATGGCAAGCAGCCCAAGAATCACAGGTCATGTAGGCCTTTCAGACCACTATCCTGTTGAAGCGATGTTTGAAATCAAATGATAATTTAGACAAAAAAAATAACTATTACTTTCTTTATAAGATTGTAATAGTTATTTTTATCAAATCTGTTTACTGCCAGTAAATTTCATCAAGATGCTTTTTGTCCTGTGGAACAAATAGACCATCTCCTGGAATACCTAAATAAACATCCTCACTCATTACAAGTCTACCTCTGAGGTAAGTAGATTTAACTCTACCTGTTACCTGATGTCCTTCATAAGGAGTGTAACCAGAAGCACTGTGTAATTCTTTTTCAGTCAATTCCCAAGTTTCATCAGGATCATATAAAACAATATCAGCATCTGATCCAACTTGAAGACTTCCCTTCTGTGGATACAAGCCAAATATCTTAGCAGGTCCTGTGGACATCAAATTAACAAGTTGAGAGATACCAAGAACACCATGTTCATATGCAAAAGTGTGAAGAAGTGCAAACATCTCTTCTGTTCCAGGAATACCAGGAAGAATACTTCTGCAGTCATTGCTCTCTAACTTTTGATCTCTTGTGAATGAACAGTGATCGGTTGCAACAACCTGTATCTCTCCATTGATCAAAGCTTCTTGCAATGCAAGATTGTCTTCATGAGTTCTTAGAGGTGGAGTCATTACGTATAATGAACCATCTTTACCCTTAAGTTTTGTTTTATCTAAGAAAAGATAATGAGGAGTTGTTTCAACTACAATATCTGTTCCCATCTCACGATATTTTCTAACTACCTGCAATCCAGCTTTAGAAGAGAGATGAACTACGTACAATCTCATGTTCTGTTCTTTGGCAATTGATGCAACTGTTTCTATACCTTTAGCTTCAACCTCTGCAGGTCTCATTTCAGCATGATCTGCTGGAGTATATGTGCCTTTCCATTCATCGTTGATTTTGGTTACCAAAGCATCATCTTCACAATGAACGCAAACCATCATATCTAATTTTTTACATTCTTTAAAAAGCTCAGTCAATTCTTCACGTTTCTCAATTAAATATCCAACATTTTTATATGTTGTGAAAAGTTTTATTGTTCTAACGCCTGAAGCCTTGAGCTCCTTAAGTTCTTTTTCTATACCCGGACGATAAGAATAAACACCTTGGTGAAGGGTATAATCGATAGCCATGCCACTCTGCATTTCTTTTATGCGAGCTTTAGTGCAAGCTTTAAGATTTCCTTTTTTATCATCATCTGCAAAATCTATTACAGTTGTAACACCACCAAAAGCTGCAAGTTCTGAACCTTCTGCAAAAGAATCTGCAGTTACTGTTCCTCTACTTACCAGATGATAATGGGTGTGTGAATCGATAAGACCAGGAAGTACACAAAGTCCTTCAGCTGAAATAATCTCTGTTCCAGGTGGAAGACTATCTTCACTAATCTTGTTTGCTACGTGGACAATTTTCGGTCCATCGATAAGAATATCTGCATGTCGGGTCCATTCAGTATCAACCAAAAGACCACCTTGTATTAATAATGTACTCATGCAAATAGTATACCCCTGTTTTGGCTTTAAAAAAAGAAAAATAACAAAAAAATATTTTTTTTAACTGTAATTTGTACAAATGTTAATATTTCAATTTAATTTTGCAAAAGAAAGTATGATTTTTTATATATACTTAAGTAATTCTTTCATATATTTTGGAATAATTCAGATTTTTATAGAACAAAATCTTTATTTATTTTTAAGAATTGCATAAAAATCACTGAATCAATTGAGCTGTTTTCTATTACATAATGTAATGTTTTTCATCGGTTTCATCTTAACTGCACTCTCCCTGCAATCTGATTTTCAAATATAATCAGATGTCAATATATCTAAAAGTATGAACTTAGATACACATAATAAATGCATCAAATAAATAATGTTTGCATTTTTAGCAGTTCTCATTTATTATTTACTTATTAATCGTTTAAAAAAAAGAGTGGTATATAAAAAATGAATGACGCTTCTATGAAAGATGTTGCAACTCGTGCTGGTGTTTCTACAGCAACTGTTTCACATGTAATTAACAATTCCTGCAATGTACGAGAAGAGACAAAGGACAAAGTAAATAGAGCAATAAAAGAACTCAATTACAGAGTGAATCCAACTGCAAGAAAATTGAGAAATGGACATTCTAAGATCATTGGATTCGTTGTATCAAACTTAGCTCACTATTTTTATATGGAACTGGGTAATGCAATTGAATCAGTTCTAAATAAAAATGGTTATGAACTCTTCTATATCAATTCCAATGAGAATCCTGAAAAAGAAAAAGCCCAACTGGAGATGTGCCGACTTGAGAATTTTGCAGGTATCATTGTTGTACCTGTTAACAATAATTGGAAGGATTTGGAGCCAATCATCTCAAACATACCAACAGTATTCATAGATAGAAAACCAAACTCAATTGATAGAGATGTTGTGTTGACTACAAACAAGCAGAGTGGATTTGATCTGACATGCAAGATGATTGAAAAAGGAGCAAAAAATATTGCCTTCATTGCACCTCAACACGATGATACAATGCAGCTCAGAGTTGATGGATTTAAAAATGCTATGAAGTCCAACAATCTTGAATATGATCCAGAGTGCATTATCTTTTGTAACAAACGACCCAAAATATATGGAGAGTTAGCAGAAGACAATGATTGGATAAATATCCTGGATTATGTAATAAATGAAAAACATGTGGACTGCATCATTTCAGGAAATGATTTGTTTGCATTTGGTGCTATCTCTTATTTCAACAAAAAAGACATTGAAATACAAAAAGATATCCTATTCGGTACTTTTGATGATACATTCTGGATGAATAATTTGAATACTGAAATATATTCAGTAGCACAGAACAAGAAAGGAATGGGAGAGAAAGCTGCCAAACTATTGCTTGATAGGTTGAACAATGAGGATTATGAGTATGATGAGTACTGCATTGAGGCATCAATTTTAACTCTAAATAAGGAATAGAGAAACACAAACAGGTGTAAAAGACACCGAATTCTTCATAAAAATAATGATTACCACATCAACTGTTCAAACTGATATGGTAATCATTTTTATTTCAGAACCAAATTATTTACTTTCGATTAGAGGGAAATGTTTCTTCAAGAAATCAAGATCCAATGTAGGGTAAAGAAGGAACTTGTCTAGAAGAGCTTGTATTCTGCTCTTAGCAGTTTTCTGAACTTCTGCATCACAAACAGCACGTGCTTTAGAAGTTTTTCCTGCATTCTTACCTTTGGTAATTGTTGCAGGTTTTGAATTCTTCAATACATCTGTTATTATGTCAGCTATTTCTTTCATCTCTTCAACACCCATTCCAAGAGATGTGACTGCTGGAGTACCAATTCTCAATCCACTTGTGTACCATGGACCATTTGCATCAAAAGGAAGTGCATTACGATTCAAAGTTACACCACATTTTCTAAGAACATGCTCTGCTTGACGACCATTCAAATCAAATGATGCTGTTACATCCAAAAGCATCAGGTGATTTTCTGTACCACCAGTTGCAACTGTAACACCTTTCTTGATGAATTCTTTAGCCATTGCATCACTGTTTTCTACAATTCTAGAAGCGTAAGATTTGAAACTATCTTGGTTTGCTTCAGTCAAAGCGATTGCTTTGGCAGCCATAACATGAGGAAGAGGTCCACCAATAACTAAAGGACAACCTTTATCTACATACTCAGCAAATTCTTCCTTACAAAGAATCATACCACCTCTAGGACCTCTTAAGGTCTTATGAGTTGTTGTTGTTACCACATCTGCCCATAAAACAGGATTTGATTCATCTGTGAATACCTTACCAGCAACAAGACCTGCAAAGTGAGCCATATCAACCATGAATACTGCACCACATTTATGTGCAATCTCGCTCATTCTTTTGAAATCAACCTTTCTTGGATAAGCACTGTATCCTGCTAAGAAGATCAATGGTTTGATTTCCATTGCTTGTTTTTCAATTACATCATAGTCAAGAAGACCTGTCTCTTTATCAACAGTGTAGCCATAAGCATCAAACATCTGTGCTGATACATTCTGTCTGTAACCATGAGTTAGATGTCCACCACTGTAATAATCCATACCAAGCAGACGTTGATTACCACATGCCTCTCTAACTTTGTCCCAATCTTCTCTTGTAAGGTCAGAAGGATTTGAGATTCCAATCTTGTCCAATGCAGGAACTTGAACTTCTTTATTTAGAATTGCCCAATAAGCACAAAGATTGGCATCAGCACCACTGTGTGGTTGCACATATGCATGGTCTGCCCCAAATAATTCACAAGCCTGCTCACAAGCTTCAGCTTCGATAGCATCTACATTATCACATCCAGCGTAAAAACGATGGTATGGAAAACCTTCACTGTATTTATCTGTCAATAGATTACCCATTGCAAGTTGTGTAGCTTCACTTGAAAAGTTTTCACTTGCAATCAATTTTAAGTAGGATCTTTGATCTGTTAATTCATTGACTATTCTTGAAGCGACAAGTGGTGAAACTTCAGATACTTTCTCAAGTGAAGCAACATAGGCTACCATGCTTGGATCTAAATCTTTACCTTTATTTTCTGAAAGGTAATCTGCTAATACATTGGCCATTTTGGACCTCCTATAAACCTTATGAATACATTTTTATGACTTATTGAAAAACTGTCAACTCAAACGAATAAATAAAAAGTTTATATTTTTTTATAGATAATTAATTATCAATTTCTATTTTGGAGTTATTAGAAGAATGTTTATATATTTAAGCCTAATATAAAATAATCTTTAATTTTTTTATGTATCACTCAATTTGGACGAAATACGCAGAGAAGATTTTTTTTATTGAAAAAAATACTCATCAAGAGAACTTTCTGTTACAAAACTTAAAAGCCTTTTCAATATTCTTGCTGATTCCCGTGTGAGAAGTGATTATATATTCAACGTTGTTGCGAATTGCAAATTCTTTCAGCAGCATTAACGATTTTGAGTTCTGTTTGTTATCAAAACCAAGAAGGTCAAAGAATCTGTATCCATCTCCATTTTTGAGGATCAAACTATCTCCAGTAAAGAGATATCTGTCATCAACGAAAAAACAGGTATGACCTAAAGTATGTCCTGCTGTAAGTATTGGTTTAATTTTTATGGATCCTACAAAAATTGCATCATCACAACTGAAGTAACTAATTTTATTGATAGCTTCTAATTTATGATTGATCTTGAAACCAAATATTTTCAAGCGCTCTTTTTTCTTATTCAGATGACCTCTGTCTTTTTCGTTAAGATATATCTTTGAATTTTTGAAGCCTGAATTTTCTTCATATAGACACCCAGCATGATCACTATCAATATGTGTCAAAAATATGGAAGATACATCCTCAATTTTGATGGAAATGTTCTCAAAAGCTTTTTTTCGGAATTGACTGTTTTTATAGCCACTATCAATTGCAATTACATCACAGCCTTTCTTGTATAAAATAATTTGAATCCCCATCTTGAAAAGAATACAGATTCTTAAATATTTCTCCTGTCGGCAGTGGTTCAATAATCGAGAAAGTTTTTTTCTTTGTTTTTTTTATAATATCAACAATATCTACCATCTTTTATCCTCAATTTATATAATGAATTTATTACATTTTATCTTGACACATTTGCATGAAAGTGTCAAATATAATTAAATTGATTTACAACTCTTTGCAGATAAATGGTTTAATAATATATATTTACTTGATTTTACATGAATTTTTCTCATAATTTTGAGCAAAATCCATTTTATACTTGCGTATTCACAATTTCACCATTAGACTACGCAAGGTTTAATAAAAATAAAGGAGCAGATTCAAAAATGGCAAGAGAATCTCTTAGTAGTCGACTTGGGTTTATTTTCCTGAGTGCAGGATGTGCAATAGGACTTGGAAATGTATGGCGTTTCCCTTATATAACAGGTAAGTACGGTGGAGGAGCTTTTGTACTTATTTATTTAATTTTCTTACTAATATTGGGATTACCAATCATGGTCATGGAATTTTCAATCGGTCGTGGTGGTCAAAGTAATCTTGAAAAGAGTATGAAGAGACTGGAAAAAAAGGGAACAAAATGGCACCACTACGGTAAAGTTGCAGTTGCTGGTAACTATCTTCTCATGATGTTCTATACAACGATTGCTGGATGGATTTTTGCATATATTTTTCACATAGGTTCTGGTAGTTTATCTGGTTTGAATGCAACTGAAATTGCTGAATATTTCGGTGCTACATTAACAAAACCTGCTCCAATGATATTTTGGATGGCTATGGCTGTTATAATTGGATTTGGTATCTGTGCCTTGGGACTGGAAAGAGGTGTTGAAAAAATAACAAAGATCATCATGTCAGCACTTCTGGTATTGATGATAATATTGGTCATCAATGCTCTTACATTACCCAATGCAAAAGAAGGCTTGGAATTTTACCTGAAACCAGACTTTGGTCGTTTGAACAGTTATTCTTTATCTGAAGTAATTTTTGCAGCCATGGGACAGGCTTTCTTCTCATTATCTGTTGGTATGGGTGGAATGGCAATCTTTGGATCATATATCGGCAAGCAACAATCTTTAACTGGAGAGAGCATAAATGTCATCTTACTTGATACATTTGTTGCCATAATGAGTGGCCTGATTATCTTCCCAGCATGCTATTCTTATAACGTAGACCCTCAAGCAGGTCCTCCTCTTTTATTTATTACATTACCGACAATATTCAACCAAATGCCATTTGGTAGACTTTGGGGCGTTCTATTCTTTGTATTTATGGGATTTGCAGCTCTATCAACTTTGATTGCCGTATTTGAAAATATAATAAGCTACTGGATTGATCTGTACGATGTTCCAAGGAAAAAAGCTGCTCTTATAAATGCAGTTATAATCATAACACTATCAATTCCTTGCATCTTAGGATTTAATTTGTGGTCAAATTTCCAACCATTTGGCTCTGGTACTGGTGTTCTAGATTTGGAGGATTTCTTGATCTCAAACACCATAATGCCACTTGGCTCTTTATTATTTGTATTATTCTGTACAAGAAAAAGTGGATGGGGATTCAAAAAATTCATCGCTGAAGCTGATGAAGGTGTTGGAATTAAATTCCCTAATTGGCTAAAGATTTATGTCACCTACATATTACCAATAATAATTCTTGCCATTTTTGTACAAGGTTATTGGAGTATCTTCGCTAAATAATTTTACGATTATCAATCACACACACATAATTAACAGAAGCAAATGTTAATTATGTGTAAATAAAACTTTCAAAAGGAAATTTAAAATGAAAACTGAAAGAGAATCATTGGGCTCAAGACTTGGCTTCATTCTATTATCAGCCGGTTGTGCAATAGGACTTGGAAATGTATGGCGTTTTCCTTACATCACTGGTAAATATGGTGGCGGTGCATTTGTACTTATTTATTTAATATTCTTGGTAATTCTAGGTGCCCCAATAATGGTTATGGAATTTGCCATTGGTCGTGCAAGTAAAAAAAATATTGGTGGAGCTTTAAAAGCTCTTGAACCAAAAGGAACAAAATGGCATTGGTATGGTCACATAGCAATCGTTGGAAACTATCTTCTCATGATGTTCTATACAACAGTCACGGGTTGGCTTATATCCTACATTTTCTCAACAGCTAAAGGCGATTTATCAGGATTGACTCCAGCAGAAGTTGGAGGACATTTTACACATATACTCTCAACTCCAGGACCAATGATTTTTTGGATGATCTTAGCAGTTACAATTGCTATGTTTGTAGTTGGAAGAGGCCTTCAAAATGGCGTTGAAAAAGTAACCAAAATAATGATGAGTGCTCTGATTGCATTGATGGTTATTTTGGCTGTTAACTCATGTTTCTTAGATGGTGCTGCAGAAGGTCTGAATTTCTATTTGAAGCCAGATTTCTTAGGAATGGCTGAATATGGTGTTGATACTGTTATTTTTGCTGCTATGGGACAGGCTTTCTTCACTTTAAGTTTGGGAATTGGTGCCATGGCTGTATTTGGCTCATACATTGAAAAAGACCATTCATTGACTGGAGAATCATTGAGAGTTATTGGACTTGATACATTTGTTGCTATCGTAAGTGGGCTCATAATATTCCCTGCTTGCTCAGCTTTTAACATAAGCCCAGATTCAGGACCATCTTTGATATTTGTAACACTTCCAAATATATTCAATCAGATGAATGGAGGTATCCTCTGGGGCTCATTATTCTTTGTATTCATGAGCTTTGCAGCATTATCTACCTTGCTTGCAGTTTTTGAGAATATCATAAGTTACTGGATGGATGTATGGCTTTTCTCTAGAAAGAAAGCCTGCATAATGAACTTCTTCCTGATAATAGTTCTATCACTACCTTGCATACTGGGATTCAATGTATGGTCAGATTTCCAACCTTTAGGTAGTGGAACAGGTGTTCTTGACTTGGAAGATTTCTTTGTAAGTACAACCTTACTTCCTTTAGGATCAATGATTTTCTTATTGTTCTGCTGTATTGAACGTTATGGATGGGGCTTTAAAAACTTCACAGCTGAAGCTGACGAAGGTAAGGGACCTAAATTCCCAAGATGGACCAGATTATATGTTTCATATATTCTTCCATTCATTGTGTTATTTATCTTTATCCAAGGATATATCACTACTTTCAGTAAATTGTAGGATTTATTGCAATAATTACATGAAAGCAATAATGTTACATTATTGAATTTTTTTAAGAATAACACTATATTAAGTAAGTGCTTAAAAAAGCACAGGAAAAGAACACTAATACAAATTAGGGAATACATTTAAACTGTATGACAGTTTCTTATAATTATGGAGGGCTATGTGGCCAAAGAAGAAGCAATTGAAGTTGAGGGTCTTGTAAAAGAGGCTCTACCAAACACTAAGTTCCGCGTTGAATTGCAGAACAATCACGTTATTTTAGCACATCTTTCTGGAAAGATGCGTAAACACTATATTAGAATCGTACCAGGCGATACAGTACGTGTTGCACTATCTCCTTACGACTTAACTAAAGGTCGAATCATTTACAGAGAAAGATAGTTAATTCTTGCGAAATATACGATAGAGATTAGGCACAGATTGCTGTGCCTGTTTTATTGTCCCTTTCTAAGATATTTTAAATAGATTTAAACAATAGCAAGCCATCAAGCTTGCTATATTTTTTATCATCATCCTACCAAATATCCACAATCGACATTGATTATTTGCCCTGTTATTGCATGATTGTTGTTTAAGAACATAACAGCATCTGCTATTTCTTCAGGCTCAACTGTCCTTTTTATTATTGCTCTCTTAACAAAAACTTCTTTAACTGGATCTTCTTTCTCTTCTGTATATGGAGTTTTCAAAAGACCAGGAGCCACTGCATTTACTCTTATTCTATTCTCTCCCAATTCTGCTGCAAGACTTCTTGTATATGCTGTAACAAAACCCTTTGATGCATCAAAATGGGCTGTTCTCTTGCAGAGAGATACAGAAGCGTTTATTGACGATATGTTTATTATACTTCCGCCTTTTACAATTTTAGGAATTGCATATTTACAGCAGAGAAAAACTCCTGTTGTATTGATCTTAACAACAGAGTTAAATTCATTCAAAGTTAAATTGACCTGTTTATTTGAAGAACATACTCCTGAATTGTTGACCAGTAAGTCCAGTGGAGGCAACAAAGAAAATACTTTTTTAACTTCACTTTCATCACACACATCTAAATGATAAAATGTGATGCCGTACTTTGCACTTATCTCTTGTGCTCGAACTTCATTGTTTGCAAAGGTTGCAAATACTTCAAATCCATTTTTCTTAAGATCAATGCAAATAGCTTGACCTAAATTACTCGTTCCACCTGTTACAAAAGCTTTCATAATATTCCTCCTCGAATCTTAAAAGTTAAGAGCTATCTCTCAATAAATATGATAACTCATTGGAGAGCACTAAACAATATAAATAAATTTATACCAATTTTATGCCATATCAGATGAATATTTATTCTTGAATGGTTCTGAAATATCAAAAAAATAGCAACCGATCATCAATTCAATGAGTTTCAGTTGCTATCTATGTTCACCTTTAAATATTAAATTATGTTGTTTTCTTTTAACATATCTTCAATATCAGTATTCTTAATCAATTTTTTCACCTTACGTTTGGCGATTTTAGGAATCTTAACTTCTGGTTTCTCTCCATCCAATAGAGCAGAAGCAGCACTCAGTAGATAACGAATATCATAACGAGATGCATAAACCTCAGGAACACCCTTTTCAACTCCACAGAGCACATATACCGCCTCCATAGCTGTTCTTCCTGAGTATTCAATTGTGAATACAGTATCACGACCAGGTTTATCTAAGGTCTCAGCAAATTGACCTAAGAAAGCAAAGTTAACTGCATTTTTAGGAACTACAAAAGGTCGATCTTTTAAAGAGCGTTTCATGAACTGAGATGTTATGAATGGCATCATAACAGGAATTGCAGTGCAGCTTTCAGCCAATTCATCAATTTCATTTACAGGAACTCCAATGTGATACAGCCATTCCTTTGTTATCTCTTTACCAGAACAATCTCGCATTGGTTTTTGAATGTAATTACCATTTTTATCTGTGAACAGGCCATATACCCAAACTGCAACATCTTTTTCAGGTTGCTCATAATATTGTCCCTGACGATTGATAGTCCAGCTCATGAGCCAACCAGAATCTTTTGCTGTAACAATACCACCTGTAACCACATGTCCACCGTAAGGAGAGCGCTTTGTAATTTTTTCAATATACTTTGGAACTCTTTCATCGTGGCATGTTACTGTGCATGATTCCCAGTTTGACTGCTCTGTATCAGTACAGAATTTATCAGGATTACCGAAATCATCTGATTGTTTGGCAATATTTCTCCAGAGCTTCCAACAGCCAGATGGCTCCTTGTTGAAAGGAGCGGGTTCTGTGTCAGTACCATAACCAGAACCTTCGGTCATTGAACCATTTGTTATGAATACCAAGTCATTTTCAGTTAAATCAATATTTAAAGATTTGCCATTTTTCTCTTTTGCTACAATTTTCTTTGCTACTTTTTTACTGTCTGTGATATCAAATTCAACATTTTCAACAGTGACACCATATTTAAATTTAACATCATGATCTTCAAGATATTTTATCATAGGTTTTACGATTGAAATATATTGGTCATGTCTTGTGAACTGCAATGCTGAAAGATTTGGAAGACCACCAGTATGATGAATGAATCTGTTGAGATATAGCTTCATTTCAAGTGCACTGTGCCAATCTTCAAAGGCAAACATAGTTCTCCAATAAATCCAGAAATCTGTTTTTCTCAATCCATCTGAAAAAATTTCCTCTATAGATTTATCCTGAAGGTCTTCATCCTTCATCAAAATGAATTCTGATAGCTCTTTAGCATATTTTTGACCTAAATTGAACTTGCCATTATCATAACGACGCCCCTGCTTCTCTGTAATACGACAGTTGCTTGAATTTGGATCATCTAGATTTGTATAGTAAAGATTATCAAGAATACTCATGCTTGGATCTTCCTCTGAAGGTATTGAACTGAAAAGTCCCCATAAAACTTCAAAATGATGCCCCATCTCACGACCACCACGAGATACATATCCCAAATTTTGCTGAACAGCACCATCTAAAGAGCCACCTGGTAAATCAAGTTTCTCCAGAAATGTAATTTTGCTGCCATCCATATGAGCATCTCTTATGAGAAAACAGGCAGCTGAAAGAGGACCAATACCAGTTCCAATCATATAAGCTTTTTTATCATCAATACCCTTTGGTTTTCTTGCATGTACCAATGATTCATAATTTCCGTTAGATAATTTTAATCTATCATCATAAGTTCCAATTTCCATATTAAATATCTCCTTGAGTTTAGCCGTTTTTCTAAATCACTTGGATAAAAGTTACGTCTAAAACGAGATGGCAACAATAGACAAATTCTGAAATATGTCACTATTTATCATATGAAGCATTGCAATCGGCAATGATGAGTAAAAAAAATCTATAAAATTGAATATTTGAACAACAGCTGAGGCGCTCACTATCTCACTAAACCAATCAAAATATACATAAATTTCCAAATACTTAGTAAAAAAGTCATTTTATTTAATTGAAATCAATAATATGAATGATCCTCTGGACGTAAAAAAGCACCAGCTTTTTATCTTTTCTTATCACCAAGCCAGTGCTTTTGAAGTATTATAAATTGTTAAAAACTAACTAGTTCCAACCTCTACCTCTTCCCATTTTTCGGCCAACTCCAGCAGATAAACCTCTACCTCTACCCAGACCTAATCCGCGACCACCTTCGACAACTTCAACAGCTCCAAGGCCCAATCCTTGTCCCATTCCACGGCCCATACCGTTCATCTTTCTGCGACCCAGACCATTTCTCATACCTAGTCCACAAGGACCCATTCCTCTTCCACGCATTTGATTGTTATTCATACTTCTACCTCTACCATAATATCTCTGTACTTCTGTATCAGAGTTCTTTCCTACGCTAACTTGGGTACTGTTTCTATTGCATTCACCCAATCCTCTTCCTGTCATTTCGCCCTTTCCTTCTGGGCCAGTTCCATCTAACCTTGGCATATTGTGCTCCTTGTATATTAATTTTGTTTCCGACATATGTCGTTTACGTTTATAAGGTACTATCATTTTCGACATATGTCAATAACTATTGCAAAAAAAATATCCACTGACCTGAATCAATGGATACATATTAATAATAATTAGAAATAAACTTTCTTCTCACCCTTAGATTTAAAAATAACCCAAATAGCTCCAGAACCACCATTAATGGCTTTAGGATTGTAAGCCTCTCGAACAATACCAGAAAGTCTTATCTCTGATAATGCCACTTCTTGAAGCACACCCTTACCATCTTTACTGTGATTGCCCTTACCTGTTATGATGCTTACTTTTTTAAGTCCATCAGCTCTAGATTTCTCCAAGAACTCGCGAGTTCTCAATAAAGCAATATCACTGGTCAGGCCATGAAGATCAAGCTCTGCCTGTGGGCTCATAGATCGCAAATAAGAGATGGAGATACCTTTGCAGTCCTTCTTATCCTTTTGTCTCTTTGCTTCAGCTATAGCCTTTTCTTCTTCGCTTTCCTTGCTCCACGCTTTATAGATATCACTGAAATTCCATTTTGATGGAAGCTCCTCACCAGAATTATGGGAAGATGCCACTGCAAAAGGCTCCCTCTTGCTATGATTATCTCTACCATTATGATTTTTATTGCTGTTTTTGCTGTGACTCTTATGATGCTCACTCTTTTTACTCTTCTCAGCAATTTTTTCTTTTACATCTTCATCATTTGAAGAATGTGAGTACTTTTCAGTGACCTTCTCATCAATATTCCAGGAGCACTTTTTATCTTTTTTAGCAGTAACGGAATCACTGACAGGCTTCTCGATTTTCTTAATTTCTTCAGAAGGCTGTTCTACAGCAGGACCAGTCTTATCAATATCAGCTGATTTAACTTCTACTGCAGCAGTAACTTGTTTTGCTTCAACTGACTTCTCTTCACTTTTTTTGAAAGGGGCAGTTGTTGTTTCAACAATCTTTTCTTTTACCTGTGAAACAACAGGTACTTCAACTTTCTTTGTTGATTCAACACTTACATCAATTTTTTCGACTTTATCTATTCTCGACTTCGAATTGGTGTTGGTTTTAATATTATCTGTTGTATCATCATTATTTCTAGCAACTGCAGTCTTTTCATTTTTTATGTCTCTTCCCTTATTTAGGTTATTATTTTCAAATTTATATGTTCTGTTATTTTTAATATTTTTGTTGTTTTTGTTTTTTTCATCACCACTCTGTGCAATTACTTTGTAATTTGAAGGTAGTTCCGAGATTTCTTTGACTTTAGAATCTTTCTTTTGTCTTTTTTCTTTTTGTTTATTTTTTTCTTCTGTAAATACATCTTCATCTCTTCTTTTGAGAATCTGATTTATATCCTGCTTCTTGGATTTCTTTACACCGCCTGCATTACCTTCAAATTCATTCAGAAGATTTCCAAAATCTTTTGTAGGTCTGTACTGCTTACTTTTCTTAGGTGGAGTTTTCTTTACCTTAGGAGCCACACCTTGAGATCTCTCCCATTCTGCAAATACAGAAGCAAAATCTTCATCACCTTTCACACTAGATTTCTTCATGCTATTAGATTTATTTTTCTTTTTCACATTCTCTAGAGACCTACCATTTTCCCAACTTGAAAAAATATCTTCAAAGGTAACATCCGAATCAAAAGTTTCAACAATCTTCTTATCCTTTTTTACATTTGGATTGTTTGGATTCTTTCGCTTCTGCTTCGATTGATTGTTGCTTGCCGCGGCTTTTGTTTTAACAACAACATCCTCTTTCTTTATGCCCTTAAAAGGGTTGTATGTATCACTTTCATCGGTCAATACAGAAAAACGGCTGTCCCCAGCCGTTTCTTTGGTATTTTTGTTTCCGACTTTTCTTCGTCGTTTGCCCATTATACCTCCTGAACATCTAAAATTTGGCTTACAAAGGGTTTTATTATTTCAATAACTTCTGTCATTGAAGCACCTTGAACTTTCATTGTAAGAATTGAGTTTGTAGGATCAGTTCCCATGAAAGTACCAAATGTTATGATATCTATTCCTTTTTTTTCAAGAGCAGTTGTGATATGAGCGATTGTACCAGGTTTATCTTCAACAATGTAAGATACTCTAACACCAAAGTGACGAGCACCAAATAATTCCAAAAGAATTTTAAACATATCAGTTTTTGTCAAAATACCAACCAAAACACCATTTTCAACGACAGGAAGACAAGAAATATCTTGATCAACCATCAATCGAGCGGATTCTTCAACAGTTGTATTTTTTTCTATGGTTACTACATCTTTTTTCATCAACTTGCCAACAGTAAGACGACTCAATAAATAAGCCATTTCATGAATTGATAAGCTAGTTGCAGGAGATGGTGAAGCATATAATATATCCTTCTCTGTAATCAAACCGATGAGTTTTTTATTCTTATCTAAAACTGGTAATCGGCTTACTTTCTCATGCTTCATAAGAGAAGCCGCATCAGCCAAAGACATCTCAGGGTTACAAGTTATAGGATTTCTAGTCATTCTTCGTTCAATAATCATTAGTTACTCTCCTTGATATACTTATTTTAACTCAATTTATACATTTTTTCCACAAAATTATCAAATATTTATTGAACCTCATCACAATGCAGTATTCAGATAAATATACCTATTGAATAAATGTAATCGAAAACAGTATATACTTATTTATGATTCTTCTTTTCTTAAATTCTTATAAAACTATATATCAAATAAGAATAATTTGGAAAGGCAAATTTCAGATAAATGCCAATATTTAGACCCAAAAAAGTGAGATAAATTACTTTTTCAATATAATGTATTTTTCTTACATAAATACTTATAAAATGTTTAAAAAATTAGACAAAATGCATAACGTAACATACAGTGCAGCAGCCTTTTTTTTCAATCATATTTATCAACATACAAAATACAATGCAACAAAAAAGACCAACAACAGATATAATCCATCATTGGCCTGAAAAGTTATTTTTTTTTGATTACATTAAGTTGCCCATAAGTTCAACAATTTCATCAGTTGTCAAACCGTTACGAATCATATAATCATAAGCAATAGCACTTAAATTCTTATCTGTAACTTCCATTCCATTTGAAATTGTCATCAACATGTTGTAAGGAGTATCAGCTATGTAGTTATATTTTTCTGTTCCTTTCTGAACACCATAATAGTTTGAGTAACTCATCATATAATCATAGGTGATCTCATTCAAATCAGCACCCATCAATGCTTCTAAGATAACACTGGCAAAACCAGCTCTATCTTTACCTTCATTGCAGTGTACCAAGTATGGAGGCTCATTAGCTGCCATATATTTGAAGCCCTGTCCCAATAATTTTCCAAATTCTTCACCAGAATAATCTACATCCATATCAAGTAGAACAACATGACCTGCATCATACATTGTTTTATACCATGAGTTAGGATCAATTGTAGACATCATAGATTCTTCGCTATCAGCCAAGTTTACAATAGTTTTGATTCCAACAGACATAGCTAGTTTATCAGCATAAGGAGCTCTTGCATCACCAAGTACAGGACTTGCTGAACGATACAAAATACCTGAGCCGATATTTGAAGTTTTGACTTCTCTGAAGTTAGCAAAAATAGCATCTGATGCATAATCACTTCTTACTTCAGATTTCTCTAGATGTCTTGTTTGGTATTCCAACAAATAAGCACCTTTATTATTCATGCTGATTGTTAAAGGCATATCTGCCACAGCACCTGTCTTTTTAGCACAGTTACCATAGTTGATTGCAAAATATATTGAGCCGTCATCTTTTGCTCTGAGCAAGAAATCACCTACATCAACATCACTGTAAGTTGAAACAATTGGACATACATAATCCATTCCTTCAACTGTTACATTTACCATATCACCAAAAGATAGACCTACAGCATCTAAATCATCCTTTGTGATTGATGTTAATAGGTTACCATATTTATCAGCCTCAACAAAAACACCTGCAACAGAATTTTCTTTCATCTTTTCTGCCATTGGCATCATAGCTGTAGTTTCTTCTGCAGCAACAGCAGGAGCTTCTTCTTCGACATTCATATGAGTAGAAGTTGCACAACTACTGAATACCAAAGAGATTGCAATCATCAAGAAAATCAATAAGTTCCTAATTCTTTTATTCACCTTAAATCCTCCGTCTTTTTTTACATACAATTATTATCTATCTCGTACCGGTATTAAGTCAAGATAAAAAGGGGACAAACAGTTTTTTATGCATCTTTATATGATAACTATTGCAACCATAGGTTTAGAATATCTAAAATGGGTCAAAATATAACTTTTTTATCAATAAATATACTTTTCAAATTGATTGTCTCCTTCAATAAAATTGCAATTAAAAAAGCAGATAAATA
>JALNVT010000014.1 GCA_023231265.1 Sphaerochaetaceae bacterium | reverse complement strand
TTCGAGGTTCTCTCTTGTATCCATAAGCATACGCACATTACCGGTGGTTTCTGCTCCTGAGTAGGATGATAAAGCAATGAAATCAACTACGTGTGGAATTGTCAATTTACGGCACAGGTCTGCTGTAAAAATAAAAGAGCCCTTTAGTACTCCAACGAGTATAAGGGGCCCTTCAATGTCAGCGTAGGCTTCATTTATTTGACGGGCGAGCTCGTCCGTTCTTCTTGAGATAGTATCAGCATCAATCAATACTCTAACTAAGTCTTTGGTTAGAGCTGGAATTGCTAGTGAAGATTCCATATTTCCTCCATGAGATAATCAATATGATAAGTAATACCTTATATAATCTAAATAGTCAATTAATTTGGAGCACCAAAACAATAGGAAAATTTGCATTTTTTTGTGTAAGATTGGCATGCAATTGATATTAATAAGTGTGTTATTTTAAAAAAAATATTATGAATAATTATATTTTATGCAATTTTTATTAAGATAAATATAAAACTTTTATTAAAGATTGTTTTTGTTACTTCTTGATAGTTAGCTTGTTAGTGGTTATTGTAACGGAAATTAAAAAATGAAAATAATTCACATTTTTGTATAAATTGTATCAATAATCTTTATAATTATTGAGAAATCGTTTATATTTACGAGTGGAGAGAGTCTGAAAAACTTCTTCATAAGGATTGTGTATATGATCCGACAATAAAAATTATGACTATACATTATAAGTTTTAAGGGGACTTTTTATGACTCTATCAAAGGGGCAGTGTCTAAAAGGTTTACATTTGATGCATCAATCCAGACTATTTGAGCAGCAGATTGTAAAACTTTTCGCTTCAGGTAAAATGCATGGAACAACTCATTTAAATATGGGACAGGAAGCATGCCAGGTTGGGCTTGCTTTATCACTAAAAGATGATGATTGGATTGTTCCAACACATCGTTGCCACGGTTACAATATTGCAACAGGTAGCTCTCCGTTCAAAATGTTCAGTGAGATGTTTGGATCAAAATATGGTCTATGCAAGGGTCTTGGTGGTTCAATGCACATGAGCGATAAAGAACATTTCAATCTTGGCTCTTCTGCAGTGGTTGCAAGTGGTGTGGCCTTAGCTACCGGACTTTCGTTTGCTCAATCTAAATTAAAAAAATCAAATATATCAGTAGCTCTATTTGGGGATGGTGCATCTTCAAGAGGTGTGATTCATGAATGCATGAATATGGCATCTATATGGAATCTACCTACCTTATTCTTTCTGGAGAACAATGGTTATGGAATGAGCGCTGCAACTTCAAGAATGGTCTCAACAGATTCTCTTATTTCGAGAATAAAAAGCTACAACATCGAAGGTGAGGTTGTTGATGGAAACAACCTAGAAGAGGTATATGAGGCATGCAATCGTGCTCGCAATTACATCTTAAAAAACAAAAAACCTTACATGATAGAGGCCAAAACCTACAGATATAATGGACATTCCAAAAGTGATCCTTGTGTTTATAGAACACGAGAGGAAGAAGAACTTTGGGCGAAGAAAGATCCAATAAAAAGATTCAAGGCAGCACTGCTATCCAATAAAATCATAGATGAAAACCAATACAAGTTGATTCTTGATGATGACATCAAGTACATGGAAAAAGAACTTGAAGATGCTAGAGATCATAAAGATGAGATAATTGATATTCACGAAGCTACATCCTATGTTTATGCAGATATAGAAAAGTATGAAACATCTTGTACAGAATTTCACAGAGCCTATGGCCGTGAAGCAATCAGAGAGGCTCTTTTAGAAGAAGCTCAAAGAGATGAATCTGTTTATCTAATTGGAGAGGATATTGGTATATATGGTGGATGTTTCAAAGTAACTGGAGATCTCTACAAAAAGGTTAAAAGTCAGATAGTTGAAACACCAATAAGTGAGGAAGGATTTGGCGGTATTGCAGTCGGATCCTCCATGCTTGGTATAAGACCGGTAGTTGAAATTATGTATGGTGATTTTTCAACATTGATAAGTGATTCTTTGATAAATCATGCATCCAAGATCAGATTCATGAGTGCAGGTCAATTTGAATGTCCAACAGTATTTAGACTTCCTATGGGCTGTGGTACAGGACATGGTTCTCAGCACTCCCAAAGTCTTGAATCGTTGTTCACAAATATTCCAGGACTTCTTGTTGTAGCACCTTCATCACCAAGAAAAGCCAAGGCTCTTTTGAAGGCCTCAATCAGAAATAACAACTCTGTTGTCTTTGTTGAATACAAATTGGTTTACAATTTAAACGGTGAGATAGGTGATGAGAGCGATCTGATGACTCTTGGACAATGTGATGTTGAAAGAGAGGGATCTAAAGTCACTCTGATAAGTTACGGCTACTCAATGCAAAAGTGTCGTGATGCAATCAATTCAATTGTTGAAAAAGACGAGAGTCTACTTGATAAGATAGAGTTGATTGATCTGTGCACACTTAAGCCACTTGATGAAGATACATTGATAAAATCTGTTCGAAAAACTCACAACTGTTTGATAGTTCAAGAAGCTCCTCAATTTGGTGGATATGCAAATCAAATTGCTGCGACCCTGAACAAAGATAGAGAGATATTCAATACATTAAAAAATCCTATTGAGGTGTTTGGTGGACGTGAGATGCCAGTTCCTTTCACTCGAGAACTTGAAAAAGGTTGTGTTCCAACCGTGGAAAAAATAACTGAAAAACTAAAAGATTTGTTAAAATAAATAAAAAAATAAAATAAATGATTAATAAGGCCTATATATTGAAGAAAAAATAAATTCTTATGTATATAGACCTTTTAATTTTTTGGGTTGTTTATTAAAATGTTTAACATTGTAGATTGTGTTTCAACACAATCATTAGGAGAAAAGAAATGGACATTGATGTAAAGAACTTGCATCCCCTTGAAGTCCGATTGTTGCGTCACGTAAATCTTGGTGAAGCAATTACAGCTGATAGACTTATCAGTGAATTGGATTATAAGGTAGGACAGTGCAACCAGGCCTTTAGTTGGTTAGTAGCCAAAGGTTTCCTGGAGGAAGTAAGTCGCACATATCGCGTATTTTACGAATTAACAGAACTTGGCCGTGAGCAAAAGAGCAACGGAACACCTACTGTTCGTATCTTTACATATCTCCAATCTAATGGTGCAACTTCATTGCCTGAACTTGCAGCTGCCTTAGGTTTGGAGAAAAAAGATGTTGGTTCAGCTTTCGGCGCACTATCTAAAGCAAAAGTTACTAAAATGAATGAGGAACATAATGCCATTGTTATTGGTACAGAACTTCCTCAAGAAGAAACAATCATTGCTTCTTTATTGACAAAAGGTCTGGAAGGTTCTTTTGAAGATGTAGATTTAAATAATGAAGAAAAAAAAGTCATCAAGAAATTGGCTAAAAAAAGAGGAGCATCCAATGCTGCTTTCAAAATAGTTGAAAAAGAAGATGTTGTTTTTGAATTGACTGCAGATGGTGATGAAGCTAAAAAAGAAATCATTAAAGCAAATATTACCGGTGAAGAACTTGGTAATGTTACACCTGATATGCTATCTAGTGGATCATGGAAAACTGGAATATTCCGCCCATACGGTGTTGATGCTCCAACTTCTAGATTGATTCCTGGTCGTCACAACCCTTACGGCAATTACTTGCAGTGGGTTAAGGATAAATTGACAGCATTAGGTTTTGAAGAATTTGATGGACCACTTGTAGAGAATGAATTCTGGAATGGTGATGCATTGTTTATGCCTCAGTTCCACAGTGCACGTGATATTCATGATGTTTACAGATTGAAGAATGCGTCTCACAGCAAGAAGATTGAAGAGCCTTGGTTGAGCAATGTAGCGCAGACACACGAAAATGGTGGTAGCACTGGTTCTCGTGGTTGGGGTTATAAATTTGACCATGAATTCACTCGTCGTCAGGTAATGAGATCACAGGGAACTGTATTATCAGCTCACCAGCTAACAAAAGCAAAGAATCCTGGTAAATATTTTGGTGTTGAAAGATGCTTCAGATATGATCAAGTTGATGCAACTCACGGTGCAGATTTCTACCAAACAGAAGGTATTGTAATTGGAGATGATGTAAATCTTCAGACATTGCTTGGACTTTTAAAATTATTTGCAGAAGAAATTGCTGGTGCAGAAGAAGTTAAATATGTACCTGGTTACTTCCCATTCACAGAACCTTCAATTGAAGTACATATCAAACACCCTGTACTTGGTTGGTTTGAATTAGGTGGAAGTGGTATATTCCGTCCTGAAGTAACAAAACCATTAGGCATTGATGCACCTGTATTGGCTTGGGGTCTTGGTATTGATAGAATGGCTCTTATGCATTTAGGCTTAAATGACCTTCGTGAATTATTCACTCCAAATATTGAGAGTGTACGTACTAGGAGAGGAAACTAATGCCAAAAATTGAAACAAAAGAAAAATCATTTTTCAACTATCTTGGTAAGAGTTATAGTGATGATGAACTTGAAGAGATTTTCCCTGTAGCAAAAGCTGAGCTTGATGACCACAGTGAAGGTGTTATTAAAATTGAATTGAATGATACAAACCGTCCTGATTTATGGTCAGCAATCGGTGTTGCAAGAGCAATAAAGAATTATGAATCTGGTGAAGTTACAGAATATGATTTCTTCAGTTCTAAAGAGCAATCTGTTGATAATGAAGGTCGTGAACTTCAGATTCATGATGCTCCTGAAAACAGAGCTTATTCAATAGGTTTTGCTGTTAAAGGTCATGTAGTTTCAGACGATGATTTACTTGCTTTGATTCAGAGCCAAGAGAAATTATGTTTTAACTTTGGCCGAAAGAGAAAGACCATTGCAATGGGTATCTATCGCTCAGATTTAATTCAATTCCCTGTACATTATCAAGGAGCAGATCCTGATAAAACATCATTCCAACCTTTAGGTATGGATGAGGTTCTGACTTTAAGAGAGATCACAAAGAAACACCCTAAGGGTATTGAATATGGTCCAATCGTAGAGAATGATGCAACTTTCCCTTATCTATATGATGATAATGGAAATGCTCTGTCTTTCCCTCCTGTAATCAACAGTGCTGATTTAGGTGCTGTTAAAGTAGGTGATGATGCTCTATTTGTTGAGATGAGTGGTCCTATTTTGAAGAACCTTATTCTTGCAGCATCAATCATGAGCTGTGATATGGCAGATATGGGATTTGAAATTTGTCCTGTTAAAGTTATATTTGATTCTGAGACTGAATTTGGAAAAGAAATTACTGTTCCTTATTACTATCAAGAACCAATCAGCTGTACAATGGAGCAAATTGAAAAAACTACAGGTGTAAAGATGAGCGGTGAGAAAGCTGTTTCTTCATTAGCAAAGATGGGCTTGTACTCATTCTATGATGCTGATGATGAAATCATCTATGCTACAGTTCCTGAATACAGAGATGATTTCTTGCACGCAGCTGATTTAGTTGAAGATGTAATTATTGGCTATGGTCTAAACAACTTCACACCTGAAATGCCACATGCTTTTACAATGGGTCGTTTGACACCAGCAGAAGAGCTCGGTAGAAAGGTTAAAGATATCTTAGTTGGTCTTGGCTTCCAAGAGATGATGTACAACTACTTGGGCTCCAAAAAAGCTTATATAGATAACATGGAAGTCAGTGGTGAAGATTACATTCAAATTGCAAATCCAATGAGTGAGAACTATGAGTATGTAAGACCATCAGTTATTCCAAGTTTGCTTGAAAGTGAGAGTATCTCAGCACATGCTACCTATCCTCATAAGATCTTTGAAGTAGGTAAGATTGCTTATTTATATCCTCAGGATAACAGTGGAACAATAACTAAAAATAGTCTTGGTTTCCTTGCTGCAGATTCTTTGATGGGCTTCAATGAAGTATCATCTATGGTAAATACTTTGATGTATTTCTTGAGAGTTGAATACAAGCTTGAGAGCTTGAATGAAGATAACCGTTTCATATCTGGCCGTGGTGCAAATATCATATCTGGTGGTAAGAAAATTGGTATCTTTGGTGAGATCAATCCAACAGTTCTTGAGAACTGGGGCTGTGGTATGCCAACTATTGCTTGTGAAATCGATCTTGATGAGATCTTATCTTTATAAGATTCTGTCTTGATTGATAACATCTCCTGTCTTTAATTAGATGGGAGATTTTTTTATCTTTATAGACAGATACAAAAAAGGCTTCCTGTTTTAATAAGGAAGACTCAATCCGGTTCTGAAAGAATTACTTGTTCACAATTTTAGTAAAATCTGATAGATTCATAGGCCTTCCATACAAGAAACCCTGAATGTAATCAACTTCAACCTCATGTGCAATTCTATTCTGGTTCTCTGTCTCAACACCTTCAAGAACAGTTGTGTGGCCCAATGATTTAACCATCTTTATTGTTGATGCCAAAGCAATCATCGATGTCTTGCTTTTTTCTGCTTCAAGAAGCAAATTTCTATCAAACTTGATTATATCAAAAGGAAGAGACATGAAGTACTCAAGAGAAGCAAATCCTGTTCCAAAGTCATCAAGCGATAGCGTGAAGCCCTTTTCTTTCAATCGTCTCATGTTGGTTTTGAGAATGTCCCAATCAAGCACCTCGCTTGTTTCTGTTATCTCTATTGTAAGAAGTTTTGGGTCAATGTTATTTTCCTTGACTATCTTCAAAAGCACATCAGGAAGAGTTGGTTGCATGCAATGGAACATTGATATGTTGAATGAAAGCTGTGTTATTGGTAGCTGCACTGCATTTAAGTAGTGGCACAGCTCACTTATTACAGCAATTCCAAATTCATTTATGCTGCCATTCTTCTCTGCCATGGTTATGAACTCAAAACTTGGTACATAGCCAATACCTGGAATTTGAAGCCTAGAGAGAACCTCACCACTTAAAATTGTCTTCTCTTTGACATTGTAGATTGGTTGTATTCTCAGCTCTATTTGATGCTGTGATATTGCATAATGTAGCTTCTTATAAATCTTCTGCTTTCTTACATATTTATCACTTGTTGACTGTGTCAATTGAATGTATTTATTTGAAATTTTGAGCTCATCCAGCTCATCAATTCCATCAATTATGGCATTGTAAAGAGAGTCTGTATCATTGAAGAGCTGCAAAGAATCTGTTACTGCAAATGTGAAGGAAGTAGGTGATGCACTTTTATCCATCTGCTTTAGTTCATTCAATTTTGAATTTATGAAGCTGATGAACCTCTCTGTCTCGATGTTCTCTAGAAATGTCACACCAACAATAGATTGAGTCACATTGAAATAATATGAATTATGGAACTCTTTTTTTGCTGCCTCTATTATATAGTGGTAGGCATTGTTCAACTTGTATTTGGTTTCAAAGGTTCTCAATATTTCTAAATTCTTGATTTTGATCAGTATTATTTTCGCTTCATCAACATCGAGAGTTTCAATATAGTTATCAAAACTATTTCTATTCAAAAGCCCTGTATCCTTATCTTCTTGTAGCATTGGAACTTCGAGCATCATGTATATTATCAAGAGAAGCATTGATGAGAGAAGATGAAGTGGATGAAGATCCACTGTGTTGAATAACACAAGTGGCAGACATATCAAATAGAGGACAAAGAAGCCTATGAATATCTTTGTAAATCTTACAAATTTCATATTCTTTTTTATTGCCCTGACTATGATATGAGCTGTGTAAAGATAGTAAGTGCTGTATATCATAGGAAATAGCATTCCATAGGAAAATTCATTGTTCTTTATGATGAATAAGTAGTTTGTGCTGCTGTTGCTTATCAGCATGAGTGCAGCAATTACGGATGGTAAGCTCAGATAAAGAGACATCATATTCATCTTAAATCCAAGCCTATTGTTGAAATATAGATAAAGATTCAGACCTTTCAATATAACAATTAAATTGAAGATGCTGTATAAAAAGTACAATTTATTGCTTGAAGGTTGAACTGGCATATCAGAAATATATGATATGGTTAAATTGGACATAACTGATAAATAACTCAGTATAATGTATATCAAAAGATATGGGTGATTTGCTTTTTTTATTCTACTCAGTGCAAGATAGAGTACCAATACTGAAGTGCAAATTACTAGGGACGGAGCATTGTATAAGTAATACGGGTGTCTTGGAAACATTTGTTAGTCTTTTTTTTGCTAATGATAAATCAATTAGTTGTCTTGTAAAGCAAGACAGACATATCTGCCTTGCTTGTGATGAATTGTTTTAAAATTTCAGAAGTTTTCCATATTCCTCTATTTCTCCATCACTGTATTTATCATGAGGAACTGCAACAGTATTGTTATCACCTGTATATCTTGGCATGATGTGGATATGTAGGTGAGGTACCTGCTGGTTTGCTGCCTTACCATTGTTGATGATTAGGTTTGTACCATCACAGTGCAATTTCTCTCTCAAATTCTTATCTGCTTGTTGAGCGACAAGAATCAAATGACATAGAATATCTTGAGGACATTCAGCTAAAATTTCATATGGTTTCTTACTGACCACCAAACAGTGACCTTTCTTAATAGGGTTGATATCCATAATGACTACACAATATTCATCTTCGTGAATCTTAACAGATGGCAATTCACCATCAACTATTTTTTCAAAAATTGTTTTCATATGCCCCATATTATCACTGTTTTTGACTAAAATAAAGACTAAACAAAAAAATTTAGCTTTAAGGATTGAAAAAAGTTGAGCAATGTAATATTATCCGAACGTTGTGCAATGATTTTTTTAAATTGTTTGCACATACTAAGTTATAAACAATAAATTATGTTGTAGCATTAAACTACAACTCAATCATATTCTACTATAAGAGGTTATATTTATGAGCGACCTATCTAACATGAGAAACATCGGTATCAGTGCCCACATTGACTCCGGTAAAACTACTTTAACAGAACGTATCCTATACTATTGTAACAGAATTCATGCAATTCATGAAGTTCGTGGTAAAGATGGTGTTGGTGCTACTATGGATAGTATGGAACTAGAGAAAGAACGTGGTATTACTATCGCATCTGCTGCTACTAACGTTACTTGGAAAGATAAAGAAATTAACATTATCGATACTCCAGGACACGTTGACTTTACAATTGAAGTAGAGAGATCTCTTCGTGTTCTTGATGGTGCTATCCTAATTTTGGATTCTGTATCAGGTGTTCAGTCACAGTCAATTACTGTTGATAGACAGATGAAACGTTATAACGTTCCAAGAATTGCATTTGTTAACAAATGTGATAGAGCTGGTGCAAATCCTTACAGAGTTAAAGATCAGTTGGTAAACAAATTGGGTCTTAATGCTGTTATGATGCAGACTCCAATTGGTCTAGAGGACAAAATTGAAGGTGTTATCGATTTGATCGATATGCAGGCTATTTACTTTGACGCTGGCGATGATATGATTCACCCACGTTATGCTGAAATTCCAGCAGAGTTATTAGCAGAAGCTGAAGAAAAAAGAGAAGAACTATTAGATGCAGTATCACTAGTTGATGATGATTTAATGGAAGCTATGCTAGAAGAAGCTGTAACAAAAGAAATTTTAGTTAACGCTATCCGTAAAGCAACTATTGCTCTTAAACTTTGCCCAGTATTCATTGGTTCAGCTTACAAGAACAAAGGTATTCCACCTCTACTGGATGCAGTTAATGCTTACCTTCCTTGCCCAACTGATGTTGAAAACAAGGCTCTTGATTTGGATAATGATGAAGAAGAAATCACTCTTCCTTCAAGAGATGATCTACCTCCTGTAGTACTTGGATTTAAATTAGAAGATGGCCAATATGGTCAGTTGACTTATATCCGTGTTTACCAAGGTGTTATTAAAAAGGGTGATGAACTATTCAACACTCGTTCACGTAAGAAGTTTAAAGTTGGTCGTCTGATTAAGATGCACTCAAATGAAATGGAAGATTTAACAGAAGTAGGTTGTGGTGAAATCGCAGCTCTATTCGGTGTTGACTGTGCTTCTGGTGATACATTCTGTGATCCTTCATTGAACTACTCAATGTCTTCAATGTTCGTTCCAAATACTGTTATCTCTCTTTCAATTGAACCTGTAGATAAGACAGCTTCTGGTAACATGGCAAAAGCTTTGAACAGATTCACAAAAGAAGATCCTACTTTCAGAACTTATGTTGATCCTGAATCAAACCAGACAATCATACAGGGTATGGGTGAATTACACTTAGAAGTTTATGTTGAAAGAATGAAGAGAGAATACAAAGCTGAAGTTGTTGTTGGACAGCCTGAAGTAGCTTACAGAGAAGCAATCTCTCAGAAAGCAGAATTCAACTACACACACAAAAAACAGACTGGTGGTTCTGGTCAGTTCGCTCGTGTTGCTGGTTATATCGAACCTATTGAACATGAAGAAGGTGAAGAGAATCCAAAAGATTATGAATTCATTGATAAAATTAAGGGTGGTTCTATCCCAACTGAATACATCCCATCATGTGATAAAGGTTTCAAGATGGCTATGGAAAAAGGAACTCAAATTGGTTTCCCTGTAGTTAATGTTCGTGCTGTTATTGTTGATGGTGCTTGGCACCCAGTTGATTCATCTGATATGGCTTTCCAAACTGCATCATTGAACGCTTTCCGTGAAGCATATGAAAAAGCTAAACCAGTTATTCTAGAACCTATCATGAAAGTTGAAGTTACAGGTCCTACAGAATTCCAAGGTAACATCTTCGGATCAATCAACCAACGTCGTGGTATCATCGTTTCTTCTCAGGAAGAAGGTGTATCAACAGTTGTTATTGCTGACGTTCCTCTATCAGAGATGTTCGGTTATTCAACAGCTTTACGTTCAATGTCTCAAGGTAAGGCAGAATTCACAATGGAACTTTCCAAATATGGTAAGGTACCACAGAGTGTTTCTACTGAACTAAAAGAGAAATATCAGAAACAGAGAGCTGAAGCTAACAAGAAATAATCTTAAGCTTTGGATACAAAAATCGGACTTACTTAATTGTGAGTTCGATTTTTTTTTCGTTTTTTTTGCCATTCAAGAATGACTTATGTAAGAATTAGCCATCAATATTTCTATAACACCTCTAATTTTATGTATTGCTTATTTTATGAAATGTTGTTGCATAACTCAGTGATGATGCAACATATTATGCATGGATGAAACATTTTTTACAAAACATTCTGAAAGCGTGCTATAATATGTGTATCAAAAAGTTCGGAGGTAAATAGTACATGGAAATTCAAGAATTGATCAAAAGTAGTCCTCTTCGCGTTTTCGAGGAGTCTATTGACGGTGGTCTAGGCCGTGGAAATCTAGGAGTTTTGGTTTCTCGTCATGGAGTAGGAAAGACAGCTTGCTTGGTACACCTTGCAACAGATAAACTGCTCAGAGGAGAACAAGTAATTCACGTTTCATTCAGTGGGAACGTAGAGCATGTAATAAATTGGTACAAAGAAGTGTTCAATGAAATATCTGAAGAAAAGGGTATGAATAATTCTTCTAAGGTGTACAGCGATATTCTAGCAAATCGTGTGGTAATGAATTTTTCTCAAGAAACAGTTTCAATTGATAAAGTTTTGAACAGTTTAGAAACTTTGATAAAACATGGATCTTTTAAAGCAGATACAATCTTATTTGATGGTTACAAGCTCACAAAGGCAAATGTTGGTGATGTAAGAAAGATTAAGGCATTTGCAAAAAAACTCAATGTAGAGGTTTGGTTCAGTGTCTCACCAATAAGAAAAGATGTAGTTTATAATGAATATGGAATTCCAGATACTATTGATCCATATACAGAAGTGGTGGATATTATGATAGGTTTGAGAATGGATGAGCAACTCAACAAGGTAGTCATGACTCTTGTAAAAGAACATGATAAAAAGATGACAAAGTTAATGGGGGTTTGTTTGGATCCAAAAACAATGCTAATTTCTATGTAATTTTTTGATATGAGCTCTTCACGTGATGTGAGGAGCTTTTATTAAATAAAAATTTATATAAAAAAAGATGAATTGCTTCCTGTGCAGTTCATCTTTTTAATTGAAAAGTTATGTTAATAATTTATAGCCACATGTCATGGTCTTCTTCTTCAAGAAGAACTACAGCTTGTGCTATAACAGCATCACCTTGTCCAACCTCACCTAAAACGCCCTCGGCTGTTTTAGCTTTGATTGATATCGTATTGACTGATACATTCATGGCAGATGCGATACTTTCTCTTATTTCGTCTATATAAGGCCTCAGCTTTGGATTCTGCAGTATTATGGTGCAATCTAAGTTGATTATATTGACACTCTTAAAAGATAGCGTTTTATGTAACAGATCAAGGCTGCTGCAATTTTTAAATGCTGGATCTGAATCAGGAAATTTTGCTCCTATATCTTCATTGCAAGTGGCACCTAAAATGGCATCAATTATAGCATGTATAAGAACATCGCCATCGCTATGAGCAATCTCACCTTTTTTAGAAGGAATTAAAACTCCACCTAAAGTCAATGGAAGATTCTCACCCATGCGGTGTAAATCCCAACCTTGTCCTATTTTCATAAATTATTACCTTTAATTTTCTGCTGGAGGTTGGATGTTGTTAACATAAGATCTGAATTGTTTATCAATCTTACCTTTTCTTAATCCTTCCTCTCGTACCATAATGTACTCTTTAATCTGTCTTTCAGCATCTGGGATGTCGCTTAGATAGGTGATTTTTTTGTTTTTTGGATCACCCATGCTGACTCCAACCTTAAGTCCTGCTTCTGCAAAGATTTCGGTATCATCATAATATTGTTTATCTTCTTTTGCACTTTGGTGAGCATATAGAATTTCAGGGAAGCGGAAGATTTGTGGAGTTTGAACAGTCACGATACTTTTTCTATCGTAGCTATTGATCATAACACCATTTTGATCTACTTCCTTAACAGAATCTGTGATGATTTGTGCTGGAGCTGATGCACCGTAAACTGTAGCAGTTGCTAAAGTTGAGATTATCAAATCAGGAGTTACAAAACATCTAGCACCGTCATGTATTGCTACATATTCAACACCAAGGTCAAGATTATTTATCAATTCTAATGCATTGCGCACAGATTGCTGGCGTGAATCGCCACCGTCTGTGATGATCAGAGGAATAGGATTTCTCTTTCCTAATTCTTCTAGTGCTACAATACATTCTTCCTTAAGACCAACAGGACTTGTTACAATGATAGCTTGTAAATTTGGGACCTCTAAAAAGGGCACAATAGAACGATAGAGAACTGTGTGGCCCTCTATCTTTAAATATTCTTTTTTTACTGACTGTTCATTGTTGTTGTTGAATCTTTCACTTTTACCTGCTGCAGTTATAACTACAGCAAATGGAGGGAATGCCATATTCTTATTCCAACTTTGAGAAAATTAATAATTCTATGTCGCTTTTCTCTTTATCTAGAGAGTATGAAGCTTCATCAATTAAGATAGTAAGAGCACTTTCATAAAGTCTGCGCTCCTGAACTGGTAATTCTTTAACTTTACTTCTGTGGTAAAGAGTTTGAACTACTTTAGCAATAGAACCGATAGAACCTTCTTTCAATAGATCTACATTCATCTGATAACGAGCTTTCCAGTCAACAGGAATTGGCTTATATTCTTTTGAAATTGAATCAATAGCTTTTTTAGCTTCAGATGGTTCTACGATACCTCTTATTCCCATGCCTTCGGCTTTGTTTACGGGAATCATAACTGTCATATCTGAAATATCAAGAAAGATTACATAATAAAGAGTTGGTGTTCCTCTGAAGTCTCTCTCTTCTATTCTTTTGACAATACCTACACCTTGTAGAGGGTAGACAACATGTTCGCCTTCGACGAATTTAGTTTCTTTGTTACTTTCAATCATACATACAGTATACCTCATTTTTCCATAAAAAACAATCATACATATACTTATCTCCATTCATATAGTTTGATACAAATGTAAAAAATAGATGGTGGTTTTGATGGATAAATTGATACAAAATTGCAGTATTTTATATGTAAAAATAAAAAAATAGTAAAACGGTTTACTAAATTATAGATAAAAGAAAATAAATTTACTATAATGCAATTATGAAGACAAACATTAGAAATTGCGGTGTATTGCTGCACCCAACATCACTACCATCTAGACATGGAATTGGAAGCCTTGGTGATAAAGCAATGGCTTTCGTTGATGCATTGAAAAAAATGGATATAACACTTTGGCAAATTTTGCCTTTGGGACCAACAGGATATGGTGATTCTCCATATGCTGCACGATCAACATTTGCAGGAAATGAGCTTTTAATTGATTTGAACACTCTATCTTGTGAAGGTTATTTGACACTTGAACAGGTACTTCAGGATCCTTTTGATACAAACCAAAGAGTTGATTATGAAAAGGTCAGAGCATTTAAAGAACCTCTGCTTGCACAGGCTGCTGAAAATTTCATAGCTGAGAGATCTGAAGAAGAGAGCAATTCTTATGAAAAGTTTTTGCAATCATCTGCTTATTGGATTGATGATTACGCTCTTTATAGTGTTCTATGTGATGTTTATGGTGATTCAAGATGGTTTGAAATCTGGGATGAGAAAGTAAAAATTCGAGATCCTAAAGAAATTGCCAAACTTATAGAGAAATATAAAAAAGAAATAGAAGTTGTGAAGGTACTTCAGTATTTCTTTGCCAAACAGTGGCAGAGTGTAAAATCATATGCAAATGAAAATGGTGTCAAGATAATTGGTGATGTACCAATTTTTGTAGCACCAGATAGTGTTGATGCATGGACTCATCCTGAACTGTTCAAGATGGATGAAGATTATCATCAGATCTATTCTTCTGGGGTTCCACCTGATGCATTCTCTGCAGAAGGTCAATTATGGGGAAATCCTGTATATGATTGGGATGTTCACAAGCAGACAGAGTTCAATTGGTGGGCAAAACGTATCGGTGGTGTTCTCAGCAACTGCGATATCATAAGAATTGATCACTTCAGAGGTCTATCCGCATATTGGGAAGTAAAAGCTGGCTCTGAGAATGCAATGGTAGGTGAGTGGGTCCCATCTCCTGGACAGGATTTACTTGATGTACTTAAAAAAGAATTTGGCGAGCTTCCAATAATAGCTGAAGATCTTGGAATCATAACAGATGATGTTGAAGAGCTCAGAGACAACAACAACCTTCCAGGAATGAAGATCCTTCAATTTGCTTTTGGCTTCAATGATGAAGGTAAATTTGACTCTAAAAATGCTTATCTTCCACATAACTGCATAGAGAACAGTGTTGTCTACACAGGAACTCATGATAACGATACAACTCGTGGTTGGTTCGACAAACTTGATGATGCTACAAAAGATATTGTGAGAAGATACTTTGAATCCAGCAATGAAGAGATTGTTTGGAAGATGATGAGAGTCACTCTCATGAGCAACAGTCGCTGGGCAATATTCCCAATGCAAGATTTCTTGGAACTGGATAGTTCTGCTAGAATGAATGTTCCATCTACCTGTGGCACCTCAAACTGGAGCTGGAGATTGTCATCTCTGGATTTTGAAGATTGGAGATGTGATAGATTGCATGATGCTATCCTGCGCTTTGGCCGAGATGGTAAGAAGAGTAACTAATAGTTTCTATATAAATCTTATTTAAGAGTTTAATAGGTAGCGATGACTTGTAATAGTTTTTCGCTACCTATTTATACATATGTGTAATATGTAAAATTAATGAGTTTTTGGACTTACATAAAAATGACACTGAAACCGCAATAAATTATCATAAATTATAATGTGAGTTAGTTTGTTTCATTTTTGATTTATGTTATCATGGTCCTCATGAATATAATCTTGTTTGATAAATTAAATTTAGAAAATAAACTTTCTACAAAAGATGAAAGAGCACGACATATGAAGAAGATTCTTCACTTGAATGTTGGTGATGTTTTCAGCTGTGGAGAGATAAATGGACCAAAAGGTGATGCAACAATCACTGATATTGATGATGATTTTGTTTCCTTCTCCTTCAAAGCTTTGGATGATACATCTAAAGACCTCTTTCCTGTGACCTTGCTTGTATCTCAGGTGAGACCAATCTGCATGAAAAGAATACTGAGAGAGGCAGTGTGCCTCGGTGTTGAGAGAATTGTCATCACTGGAGCAGATCTAACTGAAAAGTCTTATTCAAAAGCAAATTTCTACATAAATGGTGAATATAAAAAAGTTCTATTTGAAGGGGCCATGCAGGCAGCACAGACAGGGATGAGTGAGGTTGTATTTACTGATAAATTGGATGATGCAGTTAAATTATTCGATGATTCATATAATAAAATAATGCTTGATAATGTCTTGAAATCTGATAGACTGAGTTCATGGAATCCGGATAAAACAAAAACGAAAACAGTTTTATCAATAGGACCGGAAAGAGGTTATACAGATAGAGAAAGAGAATTGCTGATGAAAAATGGATTTGAAGCAAAAACCATTGGAACTAGGGTTTTGAGAACAGAAACTGCAAATAGTTCGGGTTTGGCACTATTATTAGGCCGTCTAAATCTGTTATAAAGAAGACCGGTAAAAATATAAGAAATAAAATATAAGAAAATAAATTTTAAGAGGTATTAAGAATATGGCACATAGTATATCAGAAGCAGCAGAAGAAATTTTAGATAAAGAGTATCCAGTATTGGACCATGGATTTGTAAGATTGGTTGATTACTGTGGTAATGATGATAGAATTGTACAGGCTGCACGTATTTCATATGGTGCAGGTACAAAGAGCTACCGCCAGGACAAAGGCCTCATCAATTATTTGATGAGAAACGATCATTCATCTCCTTTTGAAATGGTCAGCTTTACTTTCCATGTAAAAATGCCTATTTTTGTTGCAAGACAGTGGGTCAGACATAGAACTGCAAAGATGAATGAAATTTCAGGTAGATATTCTGTAATGACTGATGAAGTTTATCGTCCAGATAGAGCTCATATAAACAAACAAAGTGAAAACAACCGTCAGGGCCGTGAAGATACAATGGTAAATGACGAGATGGCTAAAGATGTTATGGCAAAATTTGATGCTGATCATGAGCTAATTTTTAACAATTATCATGAGATGCTTGATAATGGTATTGCTCGTGAGCTCTCAAGAATTGACTTACCTCTATCTATGTACACAGAAATGTACTGGAGCATGGATTTAAGAAACTTATTCCACTTCTTAAAATTGAGATGTGATGGACATGCTCAGTATGAAATTCAAGAATATGCAAACACAATTCTTGATATTGTTGAAAAAGTTTGTCCTATTGCAACAGATGCTTTCAAAAACCACAGCATGAATGCTGTTAGTTTCTCAGAAAAAGAAACAGAAGCTTTGAAAGAGATGTTGAGTGGTAAGGAATGTCCTTTGAAGGGTCGTCAAAAGGAAATCTTCGAAGAAAAATTAAAATAAATCAATGGAGGAGTAACAAATGAGATATGATAATAAAGATGCATCAGAGGTTACTTCTCTAGGTTCTACTGTTAAAGAACAATTTTTACCTCCACGTGAGCAGGCAAAGGCTTTGCCTTACTCAAGTGGAGTTTATTTGATGTTCAATAAAAATAAGAAAATAATATATGTTGGAAAAGCCAAGAGCTTGAGAAAACGTGTTACAAGTTATTTCCTTCCAAACAGAGATCCAAAGACAACCGCACTTGTCAAAAAAATTGTTAGAATTGAATATATCATAACAGGCAATGAATATGAAGCGCTTGTTTTAGAGAACAATTTAATAAAAAAATACAATCCTCATTACAACATCGATCTGAAAGATGGTAAGAGCTATCCTGTGATCAGGATCACCAAAGGTGATTTTCCTAAGGTATTCAAAACTCGTCGTATAATAAATGATGGTTCTGATTACTATGGACCTTTTCCCGTAGCCGGTCAGCTGGATATCTATTTAGACTTGATTGATAAGATGTATAAGGTAATAAAATGTGCCTATCCAATGAAAAAGAGGAAGAATCCATGTCTTTACTATCATATTGGAAAATGTGATGCACCTTGCTGTGGAAAGGTAAGTAAAGAGGAATATGGCAAAGCCATAACTGAAATCAAAAAACTTTTCAGTGGTGATAATGACAGGCTCATAAAGCAGACTGAAAAGGAAATGCTTGCAGCTTCTAAGGAATTAGATTTTGAAACAGCAGCTCAAAAACGAGATCTGCTCAACTCCTTACTGACCATCTCATCAAGACAGCAGGTTGAAGACTTTGTCCAAGAGGCACGCGATTATGCTGCAATTGAGATGAGAGGACCTCTCTATACAATCTCTCTCATGCAGATGAGAGATGGAGCATTGATGGGAAGAGCTCTCTATCGAGGTGAGACATTTGGTGATGAGACAGACACTCTTTTCAGTTTTCTGATGAGATATTACAGTGATGGACAGAAACTTCCTACAGAACTGTTTGTATCACATCATATTGACAGTGATCTTCTTGCAACTTACTTTGAAAAAGAGTTCAAGGGAAAATTATCAGTCAGTGTTCCAATTGATGGTAAGCACTATCGTGTTTTGAGAATGGCTCATGAAAATGCATCAAGAGATGTTGAAAAACGCCTTAAGAATACAGACAATACAGCAGCAGTAAAAGAACTTCAGGATATTCTTGAACTTCAGAAACCTCCATCTTTGATTGAAGGTTTTGATATTGCACAGCTCTCTGGTAAGTACACAGTTGCATCATTGATCTCATTCAGAGATGGAAATCCTGATAAGGCCAATTACAGACGATTCAATATAAGGTCCTTGGAAGGTAAGATTGATGACTTTGAGGCAATGAGAGAAGCTGCCGCTCGTCGTTATTCTCGTGTTCTAAACGATAATTTGGAGCACCCTGATCTAATTGTATGTGATGGTGGTAAGGGACAGGTAAATGCAGTCTGTGAGGTCTTAGATAGCCTTGGAATTGTTGATATACCTGTTATAGGACTTGCTGAGCGATATGAAGAGATAATCTTTTCAGATAGCAGACAATCACTCCTTCTACCTGAGCACTCTCCAGCGTTGAGAATCTTGATTGCAGTGAGAGATGAATGTCATAGATTTGCTACGACTGCCAACCAAAACCTCAGATCTAAAGAGCTTGCATTCAAGCTTCTTGAAGATGTAAAGGGAATAGGAAAGGACCGCTCAGAGAGATTGATGAAAACCTATGGTTCGGTCGATGAAATATTGAAGCACACTCCTGAGGAAATCAGTGAGAGGGTAAATATTCCGATAAGTGTCTCCAAAAGGCTCATTCAGAAGCTTGACCTGTAATATTTGGGATAAGAATAAATAGCACTCACCATCAGGTGAGTGTCTCTCTTTATTTTAAATCTCTTGCCAGCTGTCGATTGTATCTATCTGAAAGTTTTATAACAAAATCAATTGAAATATCATATGGCCTGGTTCCTTTATAAACACAGAGCACACCAGATGTTAAAAAAACACCTGTCAGCATAATTGAGGTATCGTAGGCCCAACTGGCATAATATTGGTCTGGATCATCTGCAAAAGTATCATAGATGGAGTTCACAACAAGATTGGTTGCAATTCCAGCAAGCAGCAAAGAATATCCTGCAATGCGATATCTCAGAGATTTTGCTTCATGTCGATTCATGTCTTCGACCAAATCTGTCTGACCACATATGCTGAGAAATTCTTTCTTATCAATTTCCTTTGGCCCCTGATAAGGAACCCATAGAGTTCCTGTCTTACCATAACCTGCAAAAAGCAAACCTGAGAAAACGATGGACAGAGCTCCAGCACCTGCTGCAGTTCTTTCTGTATGAATAGACAGTGATTGATTTATGTAATCAAGGCTATCTTCCGCAGAGAAGATTGAGGTATCGGCATAGATGGATGTAGATAGAATTATCAAACACAATAAAGCACAGATTTTTTTATTCATTTTGAATTCCTTTTTATGCTTTATTGTATGTGATGAAAAACAGAGCCGTCAATATAAAATCTATTGAGCTCTTAACTTATTAAAGTTTTTGTTTGAATGTGGCCACCTTTAACTCAGTTGCCTTTGTGCCTTTTTTGACAATTATTGAATAGATCAATCTTTCAACATAAAGCTGTACAATATCAGTATTTGCAGATCTGATTTCAATATCAGCTTCAAGAAGAACCTCTAAGATTCTTTTACAATCTTTGTAAGAGTAATTCTTCAGTGCTTTGGAGTAAATTCCTTGGTCCTTTCTGCTTCTTACAGCATTGGCTCTATCAAAAACTTTTGCCTTTGATAAGGCCTGAGAAGGGGAGTATCCCATTGAAAGCTGCTGGGCCACAGAAGTCAATCTCCTGAATGACCACAGAAGGCCCGGTACCAGTGTAAAACGGGCCGTATTGTCTCTTTCAAGCAAAACTGTTGCAATCTCCAATGCGTCTCTAAGATTGCATTCTGCAATGGCCTCGAAGAGTGAGAAGGCATTCTCACTTTTACTGTGATGTACAAAAGTTTCAATCTCATCTTCAGTTATGATATCTTTTTTTTGATTTACACAGAAATAAAAAGCCAATTGATTGCATATAATCTTAAGTTCTAAAGTATCATTGTCTGTTTGATCTAGAATGTATTGAATGGCATTGTCATCAATCATAAGATTTTCATTTCTGAAGAATGATTTGATCCAACCAAATAATTGATTTTCCTGTAGACCCCAGAATATAGTTGTTTCTTTTTTGAGCTTTGTTGCAATTTTAGATGCAGGACTCTTAAGACTGAATTCATCGCTGTCCAAAATGAATGTTGATGATTCATTTGGATGCTGTAAATATCTCAAAAGATTATCTACATCAGCCGATTTTAAAGAATCAATATTATATAAAACAATCAAGCTATGAGAAGAAAAGAGACTGTTGTTGTTCAAATCAATATACATCTGATCATTGTTATCATCAAATGCATAATATTTTGAAAATTCTATCTCCTCACCAAATTGCTTGTTTAAATCTGATCTTATTTGATTTATTTTCTCCTGCTTCTGACCTTTTTCTGGGCCCAATAGCAGATAGACTTTATTGGTCACTGTTTGTCCTTATAAGAGCGTGAAATCATTGCAAGAGTTCCTGATATCTGCAGCTGAGTGGTATAAATAGGATTATAAGCACTGTTAGCTGGAAGAAGTGTAACTCGGTCTTCTCCTGCATGGTAATATTTCAAAGTCAGTCCAATTTCAGGTATATCAGCTAGAACAATCTGTCCATCATTTGCAAAGCTCACTTTTTTGATGATAGCTAAATCACCATAGAAGATGCCAGCATCTTTCATAGAGTCATCTAAAACTCTGACTGCAAAAAATTCATCCCCAATTTTACTTGGGAGTGCTGAGATTGAAATTGAAATTTTGTACTCAGGGGTACTAAGGAGGTTTCCGGATTCATTTGTATCATATACAGGAATTTCGACTAAATCTTGGAATGCAACAAAACGAGGATCAACAATCTCAATAGATCTTGAAATACCCTGAGTTGTCTTTATAACATTCTTACTTTCTAAAGCTCTCACATGATCATGTGCAGCTTTTACCGAAAAATTAAAATGGCTGCTGATATCTCTAACAGAGGGACTATAACGGAATTCCCGTGTATAGTCTCTTATGTATTGTGCAACCTGAATCTGTCTTTCTGTAAGTTTTTTCATTTAATGCCTCCTTAGCAAAAAAATGGTTACTCTTCAAATCTATTGTTAAATAGTTTCTCAATAGCACTTGCCATATCCTGTTCATCCTCTCCCTCACAGGAAATTAAAATCTTACTCTTGTAACCAGCTCCCAGAGTAATTACTCCCATTATGGACTTGCCATTTATCTTCATATCTTCTTTTTCCATAAAAAGATTACTTTTGAATTTATTTGCGACTTTAACAATCATAGCAGCAGGACGGGCATGGATGCCGGCTCTGTTACTTACTACAAGTTCTTTTGATACCATACTTTAAGTGTTCTCCTCATTAATATAGTACATCTTTCTAGCTGCCTCACTTTCAAACCATTTAAGAACATTCTGGTCAAATTCTTTAGCAGAATAATAACCCAGCTGTTTCAATCGTTCATTACGTGCTGCAGTTTCTATGATTATAGGAATGTTTCTTCCAGGTTTAACTGGAATGATTAATTTTGCTACTTGAATACCAAGAAGTGTCTCAGTCATGGTATCTTCACCGACTCTATCATATGATTTTGTAGAGTCCCATTCCTCCAGATGCACCATCAATTGTATCTGTTTCTTTTCTCTAATTGCACCAACACCAAAAATGTTGGCTAAGTTGATAATTCCTATACCTCTGATCTCCATATGATGTGCAAGAATCGGATTCTCTCCAGAACCTATCAAATAGGTACTGCCTAAGTTTCTGATCTTAACAGTATCATCACTGATCAAACGGTGACCTCTCTCAATCAATTCAAGAGCTGTCTCGGATTTACCAACACCACTATCACCTGTAATTAATACACCAATTCCATATACTTCAACAAGTACACCATGAATAGTTTTGGTAGGTGCAAATATTTCATCAAGCAATTGGTATAGATGTCTTGAAAAATCAGAGGACATCAAAGGTGTCTGTAAAATAGGGGTTCCACTGTTTTCAGCAATCTCTATAATTTTGTCACATGGTTTGTAGCTATGTGTGAATATACAACATGGAACATCATATGAAAAAAGCTTGGCAATATTTTTAAAATCGCCATTTTTTGCAAGCATATCTATGTAGCGCTGCTCTCCATGTCCAAATACTTGAACTGCAGTACCTGCAAATGCTTCGAAATAACCTGAAAGTGGTAATCCTGGTCGGCTTATCTTACTGCTTGTGATTTTGTTGGATAATCCACCTCTTCCAGCAATACAAGATAACTGTAATTTATTTTGTTCTTTTAAATCGATGTCTAAAAGTTCTAAAATAGAGCAAGTTGTCATTTTTGAGCCTCCTATTTGTTATAGAATACCACAGAAATAAAAAATTTAAAAGAATAATATATATACATTTGTAAAATGCTTTTTGTAACGTAGTATACCCCACTTACAGATAGATAAATGAATGATTGAGTTAGTTTGAATAAAAATAGATAATTATTTTATTTGACTTTAGAGTAAAACTAGGTTAACTTATATATAGGTAATGAGAGGAAAGACATTAAAAATTTCCCTTCTTTAATAAATTATTTGCTCATTGAGAAAGAGAGGCACACCAAAAAAGATACATAACGATACATAATAGTCAGCCAACATGGAATTAATTTTTTATGTTAGTACAAGTCAAAAACAATCCTTGTGGATTGTTAATCTTAATAATAGGAGGATGCCCTAGATAGGGAGCAATCTTTATTTAGTAGGGCGATAAATATATGAATTTAATAGTTAGAGGTGTTAATTACACTCCAAGTGAAGAGACAAAAGATTTTCTTAATAAGAAGATTCAAAAATTAGACTTCGCAAACGACTACATTCACGATTTAGAATTGGTTATGACTCGTTTAACTACTGGCCAAGGTTATCATGTAGATTCTCATTTACATTTTGCTTGGGGCACCAGAAAAACTATCGGCACAGACTGTTATGAACTATACGATGGAATTCTTGCATCAATCGATAAGATTGCAAAAGTTGCTAGAAGAGAGAAAGGTAAAATTACTGATAATAAAGGTAAAGACTCTATCAAC
>JALNVT010000013.1 GCA_023231265.1 Sphaerochaetaceae bacterium | reverse complement strand
GTCCCCACAGATAATCTCCACGAGCTAATAAACTTGAATCATAAGCTATACTATATTCTTCTTTTATATCATCATATTGTTCATCATCATAATTGATATCAAAGATAATTTTATTTGCACCATCTTTAAATGCAAAATCAATAAATTTATATTCTCCCTCTTTAACACGCTTGGAAAGAATTATTTCACCATTCAAGAATATATTTATTGTTGCTAAATCTTTAATTATATAACTTCTTTGGAATTGATGAGGGAGTGCCGAATCATCACCATATGAATATGATTTTTCAAGAGTGAATCCAATAGGTGTACCATCACTTATAAGAGATCCACCGACTTGTCCAAATGTAAGCTGAAGACTTTGTTTTCTGAATGTATGTGTTCCACTCCAACTACCAAAGTCGTACGACAGAGGATTTGTGTCACCAAATGTATATGCAAAACTATTTGAGAAGTCAAACTCTATTTCTCCTGCAGAAACAGAATTACTCATATATAAGTTGAGTGTCAATGAATTAGCTGAGGTATATATAGGTCCATAGGAATAACTGCTGTATAGATTTATAGAAGAAACCGCTGATATAAATTCTGAATCTACCTGTTCAGCGTCTGAAATACCATATTGATTATTTTTTTGAATCTTGGAGCTCTTATCGACTTCAGCCACAGGAATGACAATCAATGGCATATCATCTAATGAGAAGTTCAAATAAACTGCAAAGTCTTCAACATTTACAGATGCATCTACACCTTTATTTACCAAATCATCAATTGAGATGTATTCAGCATTATCACCAAATATTCTATCCAAAGCTTCATCACTCAATCTATTGGATATGAAGTTAATGAGTTCTTGTGCATTGAGGTAATAACTGCCTTCATCAAAGCGAACTTCAATTTCTCCTAGTGTATCTTCATTAACAGTAAGAGCCAAATAATAATATCCATCAGGATAAAGAGCAGTATCATCTTCACCGGCAACATAGAAGTCAGCGAAGAAATCATCAGTATAAACTGCTACCTCTGTTACAACAGGATTGAACATATCATATTCTTCCTGTGTCTGAATCATCGGATCAAATAAAGTTGGTGGTAGCAATTCTGATAGATCATCCCAGTCATCTCCCCAATCGTCCCAACCATCATCCTCAGCAAATAAGTCAATTGGTTGCTCTTCTGCTGGCTGCTCTACTGCCTCAATAACTGGTTCTTCTTCATCAACAGAAGGCTCGATTCTACTCAAACCTTCCACTTCTGTAGATGAAGGACTTCCTATTGATGAGGACGTATCTAAAGATACCGATTCATTTTGGAGGGAGTCATCACTATCAGCAACAATTAATTTCTCTGATGCATCAACAATCTGATCAAGTTGAACTTCATAAGAAATATAATCCTTATTTAATTCATTAACTTGATATTCTCTTTCGTTTTTATCATCAGCAAGCAAAGGCAATGAAGAATAATAACGTTGCAGAGAAACATTTATGTTGTTTTCATCAGTTAAAATTTTGTTGTTTTGATTTGGAACATGTTCAACACTGTGACTTTTTTCACCTTCATATGAAGAGATGCCATAATGCAAGCAAAAAATAAAAATTGTAACAATTACACATAGGAAAAATGTTACAAATCCTATTTTTCTTTTTCCAATATGAGAGTGATTTCTCAAATTGAACTCCTAGATTTATCGATATCTTTACATTATATCTTATTTATTTTTTTAATCATTAATAGTAAAAGAACTTCTGTATTTAACTCCAGCTTCTCTAGATAAAGAACTTGGCCAAGGAATTTGTTTGGTAATTGTTTTTTTAGCCAAAATATTTGTTGCAAGCAAACCAGCTAACTGTTCACTTCCTTCTAATTTAACAGTGTTACCTGTGCTATCTGATACAATCAATGTTACATCAGTTAATGACTGGTGAACTGTTCCTAAGTTAGAAAGTGTAACAGCCATTGTTTCTACTTCTTTATCAACAGTGTTACCATCAGCATCTTCTACTTGCTGAATTGTTGTAGATGGAGCGACCCTTCTTACCAAAACGTTTTCTACAACGCTTGAAGGTTTTACGTAAGCACTTGTTGTATAAACATACAAGAAGTTGAACATACTGTTGTTATCAGTATTTTTTCCTTGAGAATAAGGAAGTTGCTCTGCCCTAATTCTAAATGCCAATTCTGAACTTACAGTTTTTGGGCCTTTATATAAGACTCTAACTATTTCAGAACTTTGAGGCTGAACAATTGTTTTTGGATGTACAATAGTAAAATAATTGTCAGCTGGGGTATTAATTTCGTCCCCATTTTTTGAATCTTGGCTTCTTGTTAAAGCTGAGATTTGGATTGCAATTGGCTCATCACTATCATTTACTATGGTATATGTCTTGGCACTACCAGCACCGGATGGGTCAAATTCCTGAGTTAAAGGTGAGAATTGAAATGCAAATAAATTTGCAGATGCAACGAATACCATTAAAATACAAAGACTTAAAAATTTTTTTTTCATGTATTCCTTCCTATTAGTTTTAGATTATATATTACGAAAGATTACTTAACTTTACAAGAAAAATTTATATTAATCACAACTAATGACATATAAAATCTTTACTTATAGTCTATTCTATAACATAATTCCTGTTATTACAAATAAAATATAGCAATTCTGTCAAAAGTTTCAATTTTATTTTAGTCGGGTCTCTTTATTTTTTTTCTCTTCAATCAGAATTTTAACTGAATTTAAAATGCTCTTCTCAAGAAAATCCCCCAGCTTATCAATGCGTCCATCGTAATCTTTACCAAGGCCCTTTCTGATCCAATCGAAAACCAAACCAACAATTGCATACTTATAAAAATCAGTAACTCTATGTAATATTTCATCATCAACACCTTCATAATCACAATGTCTTTTCAATAGAATGAAAATATATTTACCCACCCTATCTACCAAGTATCTTTCCAATACATCTTGGCTCAAACTATAATAAACAGCACAAATCGTTTGTTCATTGGCAATTATATACTCATAAAGATTGATCATTATCTCATCTGTAGAGTTAGCTTTATAATTTTCACCAACTAAAACTTTTTCTTCATTATCCAAAGTCCAATAGACTAAATCGTAGAGATCTTTAAAATGATAATAAAAAGTTTGTCTGTTTATTCCACATAATTGTGTCACTTGAGTTACTGTGATTTTATCTAAATTATTTGTAAGCATTAATTTTTTTAATGATTGAGAGAGCATTACTTTGGTATTCATTTTTTAAAACCTTTGTTCAATATATGTTTTATTTATTTTTGTTGTTTTATCAATGATTTAACTAATGACATCAATTGTCGAAAATCAAAAAAATATTTTATTTTATAAAAAATAAACAAGAAACAAAATCAAAGCCTTCATGTTTGTTAAGTAAAATTTATAATATTTTACATTTGTGTATATATTATTAAATTAAATTTCTATCTATTGGAAAATGTAAGATTGAAGAAAGCTTGATTGATAACACTGTACCAGCACTGATCAACTGATCCATAAAAGCATCAGGAGTTGCAACTGGATAATGTGATAGCCATCTTAGTAAAGCCGAAACTATAAAATCAGAAAAAGCATCTGAAATTGGTAAAATATCATAATCGACATCGTCTCCAAAAACTTTTTCTATTGTGGGTTTTAAAGCTTTAGCTAAATAATCTCTCAAACTATTTGGACCTGACAATTCGAAGGCCTTTCTATAAAAAGTCTTGTTGTGATATAGATATGTAACAAGAGCACCAGCTGCTTCAAAATTATCAAATGTCGAATATGTTTCTATTGTAGGACTTATAATATCTGTTTCAAAGATCCATATTAAAAGTTCATACTTATCGGAAAAGTGATAATAAAAGGTTTTACGATTTATATTACAATCACGACAAATATCTGACACAGAAATTTTGTTAAAGGGGTGATTCTCCATAAGGTCTTTCATGCAATTTGCAATTGCTGTTTTAGTGAGTACATTATTTGCCATATAGTTAATAATATAAAGGTAAATAGAGAATTGTCAACCTAATCAAATATATAAAAAAGGACATTTCGAGTTTTTAAAGTACCAAAATGTCCAATTTTATATACTAGTAATAAAATACTACAATGCTTATTTTAGCTTTCCACTCAAATATACAGCACCAACTATGTAATTACCTTTTTTGATAGGTTGAGATACAATATTTTCAGCATATATCAGTTCAAGAGGACCCATAACAGTATTTACAAAAGACTTGTAACAATATTCATCACTATTGGAGAATTTTACTTTTGTGGTGTTGATGACTTCTCCACAGTAAATATTGAATAAAACATTTTCACTATAAAGTTTTTTTTGCTCTTCTGTTAGATCTTCTGCTTGAAGGTTGTAGAAATAATAGGGAAACAACATTTGGTCTTTTATATATGGTCCTTCGTTTTTTTCCTCATAATCTTTTCTGCTTTCATAGATTGAAAGATTTGTAGGAAAACCACATACTTGAAGTTTCACTTCATCATTTTCTTTTAAAACTGCATTACTTAGACCAGCTTCTATTAAATTAACAATAAATGCTTTTTTATCATCAGTAGATGAGAATACGATAGCAGGAATTTCTTCAGTGCTTCCTAGACTCATAACGGGATTTGCTTTCCACTCACATTTATTCAATATGTGTGAGTCCACACCTATAACATCTGTGTCTTTTCCATCTTTTACAATTCTTGCAACCATACGCAATCCATCATTATAGTCAACAATTTTGTAATTGTAATCATTTCCTTCTTGTGCTTGTACTCCCGCAAAAAGGTTCAATATCTCTGCTTGATTTTGAGAGATCTTACTTAGTCCTAGACTATCTAAAAATAATGCCATATTTACTCCAATTTTTTGTTTATTCTATCAGTAAATTGGGTTGATGAAAAGGAGCATTGATAATACTATTGTACTCATGAAAATTTTGGATGATTTGACAATAAAAGATGGAATTTCGGATGGATTTCCAATCTTACTGGGTTACTTCTCAACTGCCGTTGCTTTTGGATTAATTTGCAGAAATATAAATATAACCTTCTTCTCAGCTGTATTGATGAGTGCCACGAGTGTTGCCGGAAGCGGCCAGTTCTTAGCTATAAATCTTTATTCAACAGGTACTTTCATTGTTGAACTCTTTATTTCAGTTATGCTAATAAACTTTCGATATGTGTTTATGGGAATGTCAATTAATAATAAATTAGATAAGGACATTTCATTCTTACAGCGCTGTCTTGTTGCATTCATAACAACTGATGAGGTTTTTTCTGTTGCTTCTCTTAGAAATCAAAACTTGAATTTCAAATATGTATTTTCAATGCAGCTTACAGCTTATACAGGTTGGGTTGTTGGAACAGGTATTGGTTATGTAATTGGAACAGTTTTGCCTCAAAGTCTTCAAGCTGCAATGGGTGTTACTTTGTATGCGATGTTTGCATCTTTATGGGCATCTGAAGTCAGAAAGGATGGTTTTCCAATTTTGTCAATTGGTTTGATTTCAGCAGCTATAAATTCATTTTTAGTATGCATCTGTGAACTTTCAGCTGGTTGGTCTTTTGTAATTGCAATGGTCAGTGCTTCTTGGATTGGAAGTTATATAGTCAAAAGGAAAAATTAGTTATGAACAGCGAACCAAAATCAATAATGTTAGTTGTACTTGTATCAGCTATTGCTACAGCAATACCTCGTTTCATCCCTTACTTTTCAAAATATATAAATAAGTTACCTGATTGGGTTACAGAAAAGCTTGCTCTGCTTCCAATTGCAGCTCTCGGTGCTTTGATCTTCCCGTTTGTAATTTTAGATTTTCCAACAGTATGGTTTGCTGGTCTCTGTGGCGTTGGTGCTGCTTTTTTTCTTGGATTTCTAAAACAAAATATGATTGTTTCAATAATTGCCAGTATAATGGTCACATATGCAATACTCATTATTTGATTTTCACAGACATTTTACCACTTCAAAAAAAAGAGACGATGCTTTTTATTGCACCTCTTCTCTCGATGAATGGCTTGATAATGGAGAGTTCTATTCTTTAGGGCTCCTTCTTTCTGACAAGATATATCTTTCAGAGGACATATCTGCAATAACAAGAAAATTGGAAAAGCTGTTGATTGGAAATCCAAATGCCCAAATTGGTGAGATTGGTCTGGACAAGAGATTTGGCCAATCAGATCTGCAGAAAGCCTTTCTTGTAGATTGCATAAATCTTTCTCATAAATACAATAGAATCTTGAGCATTCATTGTGTAAAATCATATGATAGTTTAATTTCAATTCTTAAGTATATTGAGATTCAAGAGGAAAAAGAGACCAAGAGAACTGGAAAAATTTTCTACAGGCCTCTGACTATTTTACATGGTTTCACTTCCAGTCTCGAAATGGCTAATTTATTAAAAAAACATAATATCATCATAAGTATAAATCCAAAGTTTTTAAGAACAAAATTCTTTACAAGAATACTAGAATTTGATAGATTGGGTTTTTTAATTGAATCAGATTGGGATGATATCTCAGATTCAGGTTATGAAGAATATTTTGATGACTTTATAAATGAACTGGATCAGTGCAATCTAAAAAACTTTAAGGATATTAATAATGAATACAGAACAGTTCTCACGAATTTCTCTTCTAATTGGAGAGGATAATGTCAACAAACTATTTACCTCAAGTGTTTTGATTGTAGGACTTGGTGGTGTTGGTGGAATGGCTCTAGAGGCTCTCGTTAGAGCTGGTGTATCCAATCTCACTCTCGTTGATTTTGATACCATAACAGTTTCTAATTTAAACAGACAGATATGTGCTACCTGGGATACTGTAGGCCACGACAAAGCTTTAGAGGCTAGAAAGAGAGCTCTTTCCATAAATAAAGATTGTAATGTAGATGTTGTCAGTTCTTTTTTCAGTGAGGAAACAGCAGATACAATTTTCTCAAAACATTATGATCTTGTAATTGATGCAATTGATTCTTTGAATCCAAAATGTTGTTTGTTGGAATATTGCTACAAACATGATATCAAGGTAATAAGCAGCATGGGAGCAGCCCTAAAGAGAAATCCGTCTTTAGTCAGATGTGAAGATCTTTTTGATAGTTATGGAGACCATCTTGCAAAGATAGTTCGAAAAAGAATGAAATCACGTGGAGTTGGAAGAGGTATAAAGGTTGTATTTGCTCCGGAAATAGCTCGTTTTGATTTCAATAAACCAAAAGCTGAAGAGCAAGAGGATATTCTAGATAGAGGAAGAAAACGAAATGTACTGGGTTCTCTTCCTACTGTAACAGGTATTTTTGGTCTAACTCTTGCACACCATGCTCTATCCATGCTCAGTGATGCTGAAGAATTTACCGGTGAAAAATCAATCAACAAAAGATAGGATCATACAAATTTAATTGGTCTAAAACTTGTTTTATCATGAAAAGTAACATATCCTTCTTTCATTTTGAAGAGTGTGAGTCTATTGGGTTCTTCGAGTTTAGCGCCATATTTGGTCATGTTGCATCGTAATTTCAAATCCTCAATTTTCTCATCATCTTTCAAAAAACCCCAGTCTCTTAAATTGATTTTTTCATCAATTATGTAATGAACTCTTTTTGTTGTATTTTCAAGAATATTTATTGATCTCTCAATTTTATCAATTCTCTTGGGATCAAGTCTCACTCTTGTTTCAAGGCATTCGCCCTCTCCAACAAGTTCGTACATGGTAGCACTGAGTTCAAAATTTCTATAGATGGGAGATCCCTCTCTTTGTAGAAAAACTTCAACACAGCTATCTTCATAAACCTCATCATTATGATGAGTTGACATTCTTCTTAGTTGTTTCTCAATAACATCAAATTTAACAATTAAATTATCATCATCATGAGACAGAGTGACAGAAGCCCTGACTCCATCATATATATCTCCATTGGATTGCAGTTCATAAACATTTAAATTTTTTTCACTGCAATTTTTTACTATAACTTCGTTCATTATTTTCCTCTTTTTTTTATGTTTTTTTTATTTTTTTTAATGCAGAACGGCCAATCTCGGTACTAAGTAAGTGAAAGTAATTTGAGAGAATTACATTCTTTACATTTTCTAGCAGGTGTTCCAACGCATCTGCTAAATATTCTTGCATTCTAAAAGGAGGTACTTAACAGTGCTTACAGTCTATAAAAAAAACTCAAAATTGACAATTCTATTTCTTTGTGTATTCGCTTTATTATTGACTTCTTGTAATCAAGAGGTTCCAAATGAACGATGTAATTTACATATTTCAATTGATTCAAACAATTTATTGGACAAATCAAGAGAGATTGTTCCAATAGATGATGAAGATATTATTGTTAAATATGCTCTAACTCTCGAAGGTCCTGATGATGAAACAAAATCCATTGAATTGGATGAATCAACAGGAAGTATTGATGATTTAGCAATCGGATATTGGACAATAAATGTCTCTGCATTAAATGCAAATGGAACCTCCATTGCAACTGGGCAGAAGATAATTTACCTGACAAAAAAAACAAATGAAGTTGAGGTAAAACTTGATAAGCTTGTAGGTATTGGTATTTTGAAAGTCGATTTCCAGTGGGATGAAGACCAAGTAGTATCAGACGATGTTGATGTTGTATGTACCGTAGCTTCAGAAGATGGCAATCAGGTTGAAAAAAGTAAAATTCAAATAACAAACAATAAAAATACAGAAAATGGTCGCAGTCTTATTGTTGGAGATCTTCCAGCTGGATCATACATTGTATCTGCTAAGCTGATAAGTAATGATGTCTGTATTTCTGGTATAGTTGAACCAATTAGAGTCATCAATGAAGGTGTTTCTTTGGGCACTGTTGAATTTTTAATCGGCGAGAAAGCCAATCACTTCTCATTGAACATAATTCCTAATGTTATGCTTCCTGTATCAGGAAAGATTGTATGTGATACTGAAAATCCTAAAGTAAACCAAGAATTCAAGCTCACTTTCAATGCTGATGCATTACCAGCTGGAGTTGATTCATCAACTCTGAAATACGAATGGTACTGTGAAGGTGTGCAGATTGCAGATGCAAATGGACCTACAATTACCACTAGCTGCGAATTGGGAAAACATAGATTTGATGTGATTGTGTTCAATTCTTTCAAAGGCTCTGTTGGTGGGACATCATTCAATGTTGAAACAACTAGATAACAATGTAACTGCAGCATATTTAATTAACATTAATTAGTTAACACCTGTCTAATTACTTATCCCATATGATTTTTCTTATCATATGGGATTTTTACTCATAAACAAAAAAATAAAATTTTTGTAAAATTACAATTTCAAATACCATCTAAAATTATCTCATGTCAAGTATTTTATGATAGGTATTTTTCTATTGACAATTTAAAAATTGCCCACCATATTGTTGACATGGATAATAAAAAAACTGACTCACCAACTATAATTATGGATACACCAATTGCATGTGGTTTCCCATCTCCTGCAGCAGATAGCAGAGAGAATTCTCTTGATTTCAATGAACTCCTTCTGAAGCACAAAAGCAGCACTTATTGCTTGAAGGCAAGTGGAAGAAGCCTTGAAAATGCTGGGATTTTTGATGGAGATATATTGATTGTTGATAAAAGTCTTTCTCCAAAGCAGAATGATCTAGTTGTTGCTGAATATCAGGGAGGATTCACTGCCAAAAGATTCAAAATTCAAGGAGATCACATCTATCTTCATCCAGAAAATGATGAGTTTGATGATATCATAATATCTGAAAGAGATAGTCTTTCTATTTTTGGTGTCATAACTGGAGTTGTTAGGACGTACCGCAAATGATAGGACTATGTGATTGCAATAGTTTTTATGCCACTTGTGAAAAATTGTTCAGACCAGATCTTAAAAACAAGCCAGTGGTTGTACTTTCAAATAATGATGGATGCATTGTTGCACTTTCAAAAGAGGCAAAAGCCCTTGGTATCAAGAGAGGTGCACCTTACTATTCTCAAAAAGATGTTCTAGAGAAGAATAATGTGACAACATTCTCTTCAAATTATACTCTTTATCAAGATATCTCAGATAGAGTCATGGAAGTGCTTAAATCACTGGTTGGAACTATAATGCCCTACTCCATTGATGAGGCATTTTTCATGATGCCCAAAAATATTGACCCTGCAGAACTCAGAAGAAAAATTGTTCAATATACAGGGATAGAGGTATCAATTGGTATAGCTAGAACAAAAACTCTAGCAAAAGTTGCAAATCATATTGGGAAAAAAGAAAAAAGTGGTGCTTATGTTTTAACAGAAGAAGATGAAGAGCGAATGCTAAAGAAAGTTCCTGTTCAGGATATTTGGGGCATAGGCTACAAACGCGCAGTTTTATTAAATCAGTATGGTATAAACAATGCATATCAGCTCATTCAAAAGAATGATATTTGGATTAAAAAACAGCTTACAATCATGGGCTATGCTACAGTAAGTGAATTACGAGGCATACCAATGGTAAATATAGACAATCCACCACTTAAGAGTACTTGCAGTGGTATCACTTTTTCCCATGTGAGATCAAATTATGAAGAATTAGAAGAAGCTATAGCATGCCATTGTACAAATGTTGCAAACAAGCTAATTGAAAACAACATGAACTGCCAGATGCTCAGCATAAACCTTTTTACGAACAGGTTTCTGCAGGATTATATTGCACCTTGTGCTGTCATAAAACTTGATGAACCAACGAATTATATTCCATTGCTCATAAAAGCTGGTAAGAGTATTTTAAAGAAAATATATACAGATGCAAACTATAAAGGCTGCCGAGTCTGGGCAACAGAGCTCTCTCCTTCTTCATCAAGGCAATTAGATTTATTTATGAGTGATATAGAAATTGATAAAATGACCAAGCAAGATAAGCTGTCTAAGATTGTAAATGATATAACCAAAATTTATGGTAGAAAAAGTTTGAATGTTGCTGCAGCAAATAAAAAGGTAAAGAATGATTTGATGAGCAGGAAGATGCTATCTCCCTGCTACACCACCAAATGGAAAGATTTACCAATTGTTTTTGTTTAATCTATTTTTAAGTAATCAGAAATAGGTAATATTCTTTTACTGTCCAAATTTATACAACCAATTTTAACTGTCAAATCACAAAGCTCTTCCTCACCTCGATACACTATCTGAGATAGTGTCACTGAGAACTTCTTACTGGAAATCAACTTTGTTTTGACAACTAAATCGTCATTCAAAAACCCTGGTTTGTTATAGACAATGTTAATTTCTTTTACAACAAATCCTATATGATTGTTTAAAAGATCAACTTGGTCTACAACTTCTTTAATCATTTCAGATCTTGCATGTTCTGCAAAATCCAAATATTTTCCATGATAAACGATACCTTCACAATCAGTATCGGAAAAATACACTCTTACATCAAATTTGAATTCACTCAAACTTCAACCTCCGCACCGTCAAATCTCAATGTTTCAAAATAGTCATCCATTGTCTGTGCGCGTCTGATAATATTTAATGTTCCATCTTTTGTCAACAAATATTCTGCGGGGCGAAGCTTTGCATTGTAGTTGAATCCCATTGCATGGCCATGTGCTCCTGCATCATGAAGTACCAGAATATCTCCTCGTTCTACTTCAGGAAGCATTCTATCAATGGCAAACTTATCATTGTTCTCACAAAGAGATCCTGTTACATCATACATTTTATTCTTTGGATCATTTTTCTTTCCAAGAACACTTATGTGATGATAAGAACCATAAAGAGCTGGTCTCATCAAATCAGCCATGCAAGAATCAAGTCCAACATAATCTTTGTATTTATGAGTTACATGTCTTACCTTTGAAATAAGATATCCATAAGGTCCAAGAATATATCTTCCAAGTTCGAATGAAATTTGAATTGGGTCCAGATGATTTCTAACAATTAAATTGTCATAAAGTTCTTTAATTTGCTCACTGACATATTCAACGTCCATTTCATTCTGTTCTGGTTGATAAGGTATTCCCACACCACCACCAAAATCTACAAATTCTAGTTTCACACCTGTCTCTTGATAAATTTTGTTTGTCAAAGAGAAGAGCATATGTGCTGTTTCAATGATGAAGTCACCATCAAGTTCATTAGATGCTACCATTGTTTGAAGTCCAAAGTGCTTAACACCTTTTTCTTTCATTATTCTGTAACAATCGATTATTTGATCTTTTGTCACTCCATATTTTGCTTCAACAGGATTGCCAATGATCACATTACCTGTTCTATCAGGTCCTGGATTGTATCTAAAACAGATTGTATCAGGAACACAACCTAAAGCATTTTCCATTGCCTCAATATGAGTTATATCATCTAGGTTTATTATTGCTCCAAGTTCATAAGCTCTTACAAATTCTTCATCTGGAGTATCATTGCTTGTCATCATCATCTTTGCACCAGGTAAACCACATTTATGCGATAATTCTAATTCTGGTAAAGATGAACAATCTGCACCAAATCCTAAATCAAACAATCTCTTCATGATTGATGGATTTGGACAGGCTTTTACTGCAAAATAATTTATGAAGGATGGTGCCCATTTAAATAGATCTATAAAATTTTGAGCATTATTGAGTATTGCTTTTTCATCATATAAATAAAATGGTGTTGGAACATCCTTTATTAAATCCTGTAATTCTTTATCTTCTAATGGTAAATTTTTTAAACTCATTACATATTTTCCTTTATGGAAGCAATTGCTTTCTCCACGTTTTCTCTATGTCCATAAGAAGAGACTCTTATATAAGATTCTCCTGATGGACCAAACCCAGAACCTGGTGTAACTACAACATGACATGTTTTCAGTAGGAAGTCAAAAAACTCCCAACTTGTCATGTTATTTGGAGTCTTTGCCCAAATATAAGGGGAATTATCACCACCAAAACAGGTTAGACCAACACTTTCAAGTCCTTCCTTGATGATTTTGGCATTTCCCATGTAATAATCCACAAGATCCATACATTCTTTATGGCCCTCTCCACTCAATGCTGCAAGTCCACCTGCTTGGGCTATGTTTGATGCACCATTGAAGAAAGTGCACTGACGACGATTCCACATGGAATTGATCTCACCAACCGCACTGTTTTCACTGACAAGATTTTTTGGAACAATTGACCATCCCAGTCTGACTCCAGTAAACCCAGCACTTTTGCTGAAGCTATTTATTTCAATAGCACATTCCTTTGCGCCTTCAATTTCATAGATTGATTTTGGAAGTTTTTCATCTTTTACATACTCACAGTATGCACTGTCAAATATAATGATAGCTTTGTTCTCTCTTGCATAATCAACAAATTTTTTGAGTTCTGAATGACTCATAACTGCGCCTGTTGGATTGTTTGGAGAGCATAGATAAATCAAATCTACCTTTGATTCAGGAACTTCAGGAATAAATTTATTTTCTGCATTGCATGGGAGATAAACAAAATTATTGTAACATTCGTTTTCAGAATCAAAGCCTTGGGTTCTACCACCCACTACATTTGAATCAACATATACAGGATATGCAGGGTCCTCTACTGCGATGATGTTATCTTTGCCAAATAATTCTTGAATATTTGCAGCATCTGCTTTTGCGCCATCACTTACAAAAAATTCTGTAGCTTCAAGACTCACGCCATATCTTTTGTAATACTCAACAAGAGCTTCTCTCAATGCAGTATCACCTTGTTCGTCTCCGTATCCAGTATATGTCTCTCTGTTAGATAATAAGTCCAGTTTATCTTTCATCGCTCTCACCAAAGAAGGAGGTAATGGTTCTGTAGTATTACCAATTCCAAGTTTCATCAGATCAACACCAGGATTCTCATTTAAATATTTATTTGTTCTTCTTGCAATTTCAGGAAATAAGTATCCTGCTGCCAATTTGCTAAAATTCTCGTTAATAGTTGCCATCAAATCTCTCCTAAGCTTTGAAATTTGGTACCATTGGATTGTTTTCCAATTCTTTTAGTACACTTATCAGTTTTTGTCTATGTTCGTCACTTTCCAAATTACATAATGGAAGTCTGAAGCTCTCTCTGCACCAGCCATATTGAGCTAAAGCTGTTTTGATAGGAATTGGATTTGTTTCTAAAAAACATACTTTAAAGAAATCTGCCAATACTGCTTCAATCTTTCTTGCCTCTTCCATGTTGCCTTCAAGGCCATAACGTAGCATGTCACTCATCAATTTTGGAAATAGATTTGATGCTACCGAAACAACACCTTGGCCTCCAAATCCTACTAAATCTAATGAGATGTTATCATCACCTGATAAAACAACAAAATCTTTTGCAGTATTGTCTACAACATTTTTCATTTGAACAAGGTCACCACTTGCTTCTTTAACAGCTATGATATTTGGGCAATTCTGAGCCAATTTTATCAATGTAGGAGTCTCTAAATTTACACCAGTTCTACCTTTGATGTTATAAACAATGCATGGAATATCCACACTGTCTGCAATTGCTTTAAAGTGCAAATATAGACCCTTTTGAGTTGGTTTGTTGTAGTAAGGATTCACCAACAATACAGCATCTGCACCAACACATTGAGCATGTTTTGACAATCTGATTGCTTCAGAAGTTGAGTTACTACCAGTTCCTGCAATAACAGGAACACGTCCAGCAGTATATTCAACTGTAAGTTGGATCACTCTATCGTGTTCATCATGACTAAGTGTAGGAGATTCTCCGGTAGTACCACATGGAACCAAGCCACTTACACCATTATTAATTTGAAAATCAATCAACTTTTTAAGAGCATCCGTATCCAAATTATCTTTCTCTGTAAAAGGTGTTACCATTGCAGTAAAAACACCATGAAATTTTGAAGTATCAATCATTTTATTATTCCTTAATTTTAATTATCTATTATTTATAAGAGTCTCTACAAAATCATCTAATGTGAAGAAACCTTTCTTTCCAATCAACCAATTTGCAGCAAGTACAGCACCAATTGCAAAACCATCTCTTGTTCTAGCTCTATGAGTCAGTTCAACTGAATCAAAAGGAGAATCAAAAACCACAGTATGAGTACCTGGAATCCAACCTCCGCGTGTGGATGAGACATGTATTTCATTTGGCTCGATTTTTCTATCAAGCCTTTCGGTTACAACTTTATCTTTACCATCAAAGTTCTCAACTATGATGTCAGATATGAGTTTTGCTGTACCAGATGGTGAATCAGCTTTCTCGCGGTGATGAATTTCATTAGCAAATACATCATAGCTGCCTGTTTTACCAAATAGGGAAGAAGCAAGTTTCACCACTTCTCTATAAAGACTCACTCCAATTGAGAAGTTTCCGCTGTAGATTATGCTACTGTTGGGATAGTCTTTTGCAAAAACTTTTAAGTTTTCAACTTCATCATACCATCCGGTTGTACCAATAACTGCAGGGATTTCATTTGAAATATAAAATTTGATATTTTCTTGAATACAAGAGGGATGAGAAAAATCTATCACAACATCACAGTTATTTAGACTTTCTTTCTTAAGCTCTTTACTGTTAATTTTCTCATCTTTGCTATAAGGATCAACAATAGAAACTACATTATAATGTTTGCTATTTGCCACTTCATATATTTTGTTGCCCATTTTTCCAAATCCAACAATTGCTATATTCATATATAATTACCTCTCAATAAAATGAGAATACCAAAAATAATAAGTAGTGTCTATATAATAACAAAATGTTTTTATTATAACATGCATATCTAATTGTTTAACAAAGCGTTTTATATACTTTATATCTGTTCATCATGAGGTTTTATAGATATTTAAAGTCTAAATAAATCTCTATCATAGAATAAAAGTATAATCTATTCTTTTATGTGATAATCAATTAAATTATTTACAACGTTATATCCTCAATCCAATTTTCCAGATGTTGTTAGTTTACCTTATATATTTTGTATACATTTTAATTTTTCGAGCAATTCTTAATTACGATAGAAATATTTTTAAATGCATTTTTTGGTATTTAAAAGACCACCACTATTATGAAAATCATAACAATGATGGTCTCTTTATTAAAGATTATTACTTTCTTTTTTTATCTCGTCTGTTCTTACGACTCTCGCTGGCTTTTATCAAATCTGCAAAAGTTGCGCCTCCCTCACTTGATTGATTGAAAGAATGCTGTTTTTTGTTGTTGTTCCAGTTTCTATTATCTTTTTCTTCCATGTGATTGCTCACTCCACGACGTCTATTTCGTTTGCTATCTCTAACAACCTCTATTACAGTCTCATATTTATAACTTGGAATTTTTATCGAGTTACTTTGGACCTTCATGACCTTCTGCTGTCCCTTCAATACTGAAGTTGGCTTGGTAGCACCTGTTGCAGTTTTCAGGTTCGAAAAATAAGAAGCGCTTGAAGAGGATGCTGCTGCAACTTTTACATTTGAATCGAATGTATCTGGTACCTTTTTTACCTTAATAACAGGTTTTACCTTCTTCACAACCACTTTTTTCTTGGTAGCTACAACAACCTTTTTTGTTTTTGGCATTTTCTCTTTAAAATCTGCTATCTCTTTCTCTGTTAAGGGAACTCTTCTTTTTACTTCCATCTCTTCATATGAGCAAGATAATTTTTGACATACATGATGAGTTCTTCCAAATTCATCTGTAATGCTCATCATTTGACCACCACAGAATGGACATTTTTTAGAATCAGTGAACTTTGGGGAGAAGCTATCTTTAGAACTTCCAACACTCGAGACTAACTGCCTTGCAACATTTTTAATGTCTTTTATGAACAGTTCATTATCTTCTTTCCCTTTTGCAATATTGCTCAGACGCTCTTCCCACTTTCCTGTTAGTTCCGGTGATTTAAGCAATGATGGTGCGAGACGAACAATCTCCCGACCTCGTGGTGTTGGAATAAGTTCGTTACTTTTGCTTCTCTCTATATAGTTGTTGTGTATCAATTTTTCAATTATATCTGCACGTGTTGCAGGTGTTCCAAGTCCTGCAGATAAATTCTTCTTGATGTTAGAATCTTCAACAAATCTTCCAGCGTGCTCCATAGCAGATAAAAGTGTTGCATCATTGTATCTTTTAGGAGCTTCAGTACTGCATCTGCGACTTTTTATTGATCTAACAGAAAGTTCATCATTTTCTTTAAGCTTTGTTAAAATAGAAGATGTCTCACTGTCATCTGATGGAACAGTAGATCTGAGTCCAATTATGCGAGCAATATCTCTGTATCCCTGTGATATAGGTGTTGTGATTCTTGTTTTAAATTTGCATTTGTTTACATCAATCTCAACTGTTGCTGTTTTATAAACATAATCAGATTCAAGTACCTCCAGAAATCTGATGACAATCAACTGCCAAAGTTGCTTCTCATCGTCTGATAGTCTTGATATATTTACCTTCTGATCAGTTGGTATTATTGCATGGTGGTCAGTAACTAACTCATCCCTAACAAATCTTTCTTTATCAATATGCATGTTGCCTTTTGCAAGGAATCGAGCTTTTGCTGCAAATGGAGTCTGCTCCAATGCAAGAAGTCTAAGTGGTATTGTTTCCACAATATCATGTGTTATATATCTGCTATCTGTTCTTGGGTATGTCACTATTTTATGATACTCATAAAGTTTTTGAAGCACATCCAAAGATTTCTTTGCACTGAATCCCAAATTTAAATTGGCATCTCTTTGAAGTTCGGTCAGATCATATGCCAATGGAGATTTTTCAGTTTTCTCCATTTCTTCAATTTTTACAACTTTTCCTTTGTGATTTTCAACTTTACCAATAATTTCCTTGGTATTGTCTTCTCCCATAATTCTAATTGTATTTTCTTCTGTATAATAAGAAGCTTCAAATGCTCCAAAATCAGCTTTCAAAGTCCAATAAAAATTGCCTTCAAACCTCTCTATTTCTTCTTCACGGTTGCACATGATTGCTAAAGTTGGTGTCTGAACACGACCGGCTGACATTTTTGCATCAAAGTGAGTGGTCAAAGCTCTTGTAACATTCATACCCACATACCAATCGGCAGCAGCTCTGCTTTCAGCAGCTTTATAAAGATTCAAATATTCATCACCATCTTTAAGTTTGGCAAAGCCCTCTTTGATGGCAGAATCTGTCTGACTGCTTATCCAAAGTCTTTGAACCTTTCCTGTGTAGGATGATAACTTCAAAATCCAACGTGCAACCAATTCACCTTCCCTACCCGCATCTGTAGCAATTATGAAACTTTCAATATCATCTCTTTCAATAAGGGATTTAACAATTTTATATTGATCTTTGGTATTTTCAATGGGTTCAACCTCTAATTTGTTTGGCAATATTGGAAGAGAGGCATAAGTCCATCTTTTATATTGACTGCCGTATGTTGCTGGTTGAGATAATTCAACTAAGTGTCCAAGTGCCCAAGTAACGATGTATCCATTACCCTCGCTATAACCATCATTTCTATGGTTACAACCCAATGCTGCAGCTAAGGTTCGACCTACGCTTGGTTTTTCTGCTAATACAAGTTTCATAAAAAATATTCAACTAAAAGTTTAGTTGCTCTCTCCTTCTTAAAAGAATTATTATTGTTTATAAAAAACAATATGAAATAACATTATATTTTACAATAGACCTTTCAATACTTTACTGCTTTTTTTATTTATATTGAGGTATTTTTATCTTTATTATGTAATATTATTTTTAGACTTGACCTTTTATATTTTATGATTAAAAATGATATATCCAAGGAGATTTTATGCCCAATAATTCTGAATTATTTGCTATGGAACTGACAGTAAGTGCCTTAACAGATCAAATCAAAAAAACATTAAATAATAATTTTAATGACTTAAATATTGTTGGTGAGGTCTCTAATTTTCGACCATCATCTATAGGACATTGGTATTTCACCCTGAAAGATAAAGATGCTTCAATATCAGTTGTCATGTTCAAAACAAACACCTGGAGATGCGAAAGACCTCTGAAGGATGGAGATCAAATAGTTGTCACTGGAGCCCTTGATGTATATCCTCCAAGAGGAAGTTATCAAATCATATGTACAAATATAAAATTTGTTGGACTTGGTAATATTTTGGCTCAACTTGAAGAGCGTAAAAGAGCCTATGCAAAAGCAGGATGGTTTGACGCTCAATATAAAAAAACGATTGTAAAGATTCCTAAAAAACTCGGAATTGTAACATCGGTAACAACAGCAGCACTTCAAGATGTTCTTCAGGTTCTTGATAGAAGAGCACCTTCTTTAGATGTAATTATAATTCCAGCAGTTGTCCAAGGTGCTGGGGCTGGTAAAACAATTGCAAGAGCAATAGATATTGCCAATGAATATATGCTGTGTGATCAATTGATTGTAACTCGAGGAGGTGGTTCAATTGAGGACTTACTTCCTTTCAGTGAGGACTGTGTTCTTCAATCAATTTTAACAAGCAAGATTCCTATCATCAGTGGAGTTGGTCATGAGATAGATTGGGCATTAAGTGATTTTGTTGCTGATTTAAGAGCTCCAACTCCTTCAGCAGCAGCAGAACTTGCTAGCTCTGGTATATTTGATGCAATCGAAAAGAATAGAGAGCTAAAATTCAATATCAATCATAGTTTGGAAAATAAGCTCAATTTCTTTAAAGAAAGAACTCTGCATTTTGACAAACATATTCTCCAGAGCTTGATTCTAAATAAAATTGACTCTCTTTTATTTAGAATGGCCAACAGTGAAAATGATATTGAGCGAAGTATTGATAGTAAAATTGAAAACATCAACTACAGGCATCTGAGCATAAAAGGTGATATCAATAAAAATATGGATGAAAGCTATAACAACACCAATTATCATTTTAAAGATATACAGAATTCAATTGCAAACAGTGTTGATTCAAAAATAAATGGTGGTAGAGTGTATTTGACTCAGCTTAAATCTGAGTTGAACAGCAATGTAGAAAGAAGAGTCGATCAGAGCGGATATGATTCCGAAAGAATCAAAAATGAGTTATTGAGAAACTTTGAGAACAAGATTTCTTATATAAGTCAGAAAAATGATGAATTGAAGAATGTTTATCAAAACAACATTGATAAAATATACCAGAAATCATTCTCTCAGTTCAAACTTACTAAAGCTGAGCTTTCAGCATTGAGTCCTACATCAATTCTTGATCGTGGATATTCAATTGCTCAGGATGAAAATGGTAATATTGTTTCCTCAATAAATCAAATTCACAAAGATGATTTATTAGGAATTAGAGTTAAAGATGGATCAATTAAGGTAAAGGTGGAATAATATGAATTTTGAAGATAATCTAAAGAGAATGGAAGAAATCGCTTCACTTCTTAGAAATAGCAACACATCATTGGAAGAAAGTTTGAAACTATTTGAAGAAGGCATGGATCTTTCTAAAAAGTTAGAAGATGGTTTGGAAAAAGCCAAGAGAAAAATTGAAACTGTAAAAATGAATAACAACAATGAAATAGAAATTGAGGAATCAAAATAAATTGTCATGGCTCAGTTGCCAAATACAATGATTGATTCATTCTATCTATATTTATGAGATAACCAAGGATTCATCTTACTAACAACCAGTAGGATGAATCTTTTTTATGTTGCAACTTCTTTTAAACATAAATTAATTGTTTTAATCTTCATTATCCAAAAGGTATTCAATTTTATCAAGATCCTCTTCTGTTATCACATAAACTCCGATATCTGAAAGCTTCTGTGATGTAACACCATTTCCTGGTATCAATTTGCTTGTAAAAGTTCCATCATATATGATGCCTGTCCCACAAGAAGGTGATTTACTTTTCAATATTGCAACCTGGGCATTGTACTTTATAGCTTTCTTTACGGCAATATTGGCACCAGCTTCAAAGGCTTCAGTATTGTCCTCTCCATACTCACTCATGACCTTATCACCAACTCGCTCACTTTTCGCTCTTGGAATTGGTAGACCACCTTCAACTTCTGGACAGACTCCAATAAAATTGTGCTTTTCCTTGTATTTAGCCATAAATAAATCTAATCTCTCATTGTCTGTTGATTTTCCATCATATCGACAAGGGAAGCCTAACAAGCATCTAGATATTAAAATATTCATCTTTCAAACCTCTTTTATTTTTCTTCATACTCAATTGTTTTTTCTTCATTGTTTTTTGGATCTGTAAAAGTTATTTTTATAGCTTCAAGACCAAATTTCTCACTCTCAATACCACCATATATTTCATCCCCTATCAAAGGATGACCACTCCAAGCCATGTGAGATCTCACTTGATGCTTGAAGCCTGCAGTTAAAGAACATCTAAATTTTTGCATTGAACCAACTGTTTCTTCATATTTGATGAATGTTTCATATTCAGTACCTGTAGTTTTTTTTAGCGCAGCCATATTGTAAGAATCAAGAACAGGTAAGACCATCTTTCGACCTTTACCGTAATATCTGAAATAACTCTTGATGCATACACCATTTTTTTTATACAGAGGATTTTGGTATGGATATTCTCCAAAACTTTCAATTGTTTTGCATTCAATATTGGATGTTGCAAGATATTCTTTTTTAAATTTCCCAGTTTTTTGAAGGTTCAAAAAATAATCAAATGTTGGTTTGTTTCTGGCAATCAGAACAATACCACTGGTTTTTGTGTCCAAACGATGAAGCACTCCATTTTCCCAGGAGGAATAGCCCTCAAAACCTGTCACTTCAGCATATGTCTCACTGACAATTTCAAGCAACGTCAATTTGATATCATTCTTAAGAGGAACCGTTGGTAAGTATGATGGTTTGTATACAACCAAGTAATTCTCATTCTCTTCAATTACTTTTACATTATTTCTTAAATTTAACATTAACTACCTTAAAAACTATTTTAAAAATCATTTTTTAAAAATCTTTATATATTATTTATCTTCTAAAAATATAGTTACGAATTATAACATGGTTTGGTGAATCTAGCAAATACACATTTATTTTTCTCACAGTTTCCAAGTACCGATAAAAGAATATTTTATTTCCCTTATTAGAATTCATAATGTATAATGATTTCATGAACCAAATACCTATCAATACAATATCTTCTCCCACTGTAATTCTAGATTTAATCTATAGCCTAAAAGTAAAAGATGTTATGTATAAAAATCTAACTACAGCCACAATGCATACAACTCTAAGAGAGATTCAAAGATTGATGAAAGAGAATCAGATTACAGGAGTTCCAATAGTTCAAGGAAAGCGTCTGGTTGGTCTTGTTAGCATGGATGACATAATGCAGGCTTTAGATAAAGGTTATATAGAAGAGCCATGTAAAAAATATATGTCTAGAAATATAACAATACTTGAAGACGACATGCCAATATCTTTTGCAATAAACTATTTTGATAAGTTCTCATACCATAGATTTCCTGTAATTGATAAAGAAAAAGAACTGGTAGGAATGATAACCTCACGTGATATAACAGCGACTCTTTTGGTTGAAATCAATAAAGAAATTGAAGCTTTAGAAAAAGCAAATGAGCTCAATATATCAAGAGACTCAGTTCAAATTGTTGGTGAGGTCAAATCTCATACCATCATTCGTCTTGATTTCGAGAAAGCTGGTTATGCAAGCACTCAAGTAAAAAAGAAATTAAAAAAAGCAAACATTCCCAACAATATAATAAGAAGAGCAGCAATAGCCTCTTATGAGTTGGAGATGAATATTGTTGTGCATTCAAATGGAGGAGAGTTGATAACAATTTTTACTCCAGAAAGACTTACCTTGATTGCACAGGATAAAGGGCCTGGAATTAAAGACATTGAAAAAGCTCTGACTCCTGGTTGGTCAACCGCAACAGATTGGATAAGAAGCCTTGGTTTTGGTGCCGGTATGGGACTTCCAAATGTAAAAAATGTAAGTGATGATTTTTCAATCAAAAGCAATGAAAAAGGAACAAGAGTTGAATGTTCAATTAATTTGATACCAAATAAAGGAGACAAGTAATGAAGGTAAAAGATCTATCAACCATAGAAGGTTTTGAAACAGTATTGATGAAAAATGAGGGTGCAGATGTACTTGATGTTTATACAGGAGATCTGTTATCTGATGTAATTGGTAATGTTGTTGATGATAGTGTTCTTGTTACCGTACAAGCTCATAAGAATACAATAGCTGTTGGATCGCTAGCATCCATTCCTGCTATTGTACTTTGCAATGGAAGATCATGTCCCGAAGATATGGTAAAAGCTGCTTCTGAGAATGATATATCTTTATTCACAACCGAAGATAATCAATTTCATGCATCCTTGAAGATAGCAAAAGCTTTAAATCTGTAATCTAAAATGAAAATCAAAATTGATTTACACAATCACAGTTGTCTCTCTCCTTGTGGGTGTGATGATATGCTTCCCTCTCTACTGGCAATAGAGGCTATGGAACAGAAGATAGATATCGTTGCACTTACAGACCACAATTGCACGAGAAATTTGCCAGCCTTTGAGGAAGCCTGCAATTTATGTGGCATAATGGGAATGTATGGCTTGGAAGTAAACACAATTGAAGATGTTCATGTATTATCACTGTACAGCAATATTAAAGATGCAATGGAATTTGGATTCTACATAGAGTCGCTTCTTCCTGATATTGAAAATAAACCCAAATTGACTGGTAACCAAAATATTGTTGACCTTTCAGGTGAAATAATTGGTACTTTTAAGAAGTCACTTCTGACTACATGTGGAATAACTCTTGAGGATGTTGTAAATGAAACTTTAGCTAGAGATGGACTTGTTATTCCCGCCCATATAGATAGGTCTGTAAATAGCATACTGGCTACACTGGGTTTCTTACCGGAACTTCCCTATTCCGCCCTTGAGGCAATAAAACCATC
>JALNVT010000012.1 GCA_023231265.1 Sphaerochaetaceae bacterium | reverse complement strand
GCTTTATCAATGGTGTATTCTGAAAGATCATCATTGAATGTAGTTGGAAGTGCATCTGTTAGATTCAAATCTTCTGTTATATCATCAATACCAATTAAGTAAGCAAGAGTTCTCTTTTGAGATACAATTGATGTCTTGGTCTTCTCAAGAGCAGCTTGCTGTGATGATATCTGAGATTTCAGCTGAAGAACACTCAGTTCTGGAATGTCACCATTCTCATATGAAGCTTCTGTGTTTTTCAGAGTTTCCTGCATGTAAGCAATGTTATCTTCCTGAAGTCCAACTGCAGATTCCTGAACAAGTATTCCATAATATAGTTTCTTTATCTGAAGAGCTACATCTCTCTTTGATTGCTCAAGACTTATTGTCTTGTTCTCAAGAGCAAGTGATGTTGCATCAAGAGTTGTGATCATAGCTGGGTTGAATGACAGTGATGCACTCAATGCAGGTGTAAAATAATTTTGGTTTACACCTGAATAAGATTCTCCTCTAGACAAGGTAGAGCTTGCTGTAATTGTTGGGTACAGAGATGAAAACTTTGTATCCTCATCAATCTGTGCATTCTTGATATCGATGACTTTTGCAAGTACCTGAGAACTTTTATTTACAGCTTCTCCCACTGCTTGGTCTATGCTGAGGTCTCTTGCAAATAGGGGTGAGGTCAAGAGAACCGTGCCTATCGCAAGGGTTGCAATAATTTTTTTAATCATATTTTCATTCCTAATATATTATTCGATTTCTTTCATGACTTCGCTCATATTGTCTTTCAAGCGATTCATAATAGAGAACATAACTTTTCGTTGCTCTGGTGTTATTCCAGCACTTAATTTGCTGATGATTGGGTCGATTGATTCCCTTAATTCTTTGGCTACAATTTTGCCTTCTTCAGTAAGTTGAATTTCTTGATACCGTCGATCATCTTTATTCGATTCCATTGTAACCAGTTTCTTTTTGGATAGATCCAATAAGGCTTTAGAAACATTGGACTTTGAATAAGACCCACATCTGCTGAATTCACTTGCAGTGGGGGGATGTTCTTCAACGCTGAAAAATAACAAAGCATGTGTATCCATTTTCGTAAGCTTGTATTTCTTTCGAGTTGGAGTCATCTTCTTTGTGATCAAGCTTGTAATCTTTCTAGAATATTCAATATATGTATTTATTGATTTTTCCAATACATTCTCCTGTTATATCTGTAAATTTAGTTGTATTTTATAATAGTTATAAAATATAACTAATATGAACAACAGTAATATAGATTATCAGTGAAGGTCAATAAGGAAAAATGAAAAAAGTTAGCTAAAACTAAACAATTTACAAATTATTAACAAAAATTAATTCTTAGAGAATAAAAAAAGACAATAGGACCTCTTGTTCAGTCCTATTGTCATGATAAAATGTCATATCTTTTATTATTCAGTTGCATCCATCAGCAATGAAATGTTGTCTTTAACCATATTGTATAGAGAATTATCTTCGATGTTATCAGGGAAATTTCTCCAGATTACAACTGTTGATTCAGGAGATACTTCAGCCAGTGGTCCTGATAAAATTGTATGTACATTGTCGATTATTAGATCGTAATGATTTTCGTTTGCACCTTTTATATCCTGTGGTGTTATAGCACCGGGACCAAAAACTCCAGCAACATTCAAACCAAGGTCCTCTGCCAATGGTTTTTGATGGAAGTTAACCAGACAATCGAGCTCATCAAGACCTCTTTCTTTTACCATAGCTCTTGCTTCAACAATCATCTTTTCATATTCAGCAACTCTTTGATTGCTAATATCTTCTGTTCCTGCAATCTCACTTATCTGCTTTGCAACAGCCTTAATATTTTCAACGCTATTTTCTGTGTTGATTTTGATGAGTTTGTCTTCAGAGATAAGAGACTTTGATAATGTTTTCATCATGCCCTCATATCCTGCATAGATGAACAGCTTCGAGTTCATTATGTTGTTTATGTCCTGTGGGAGAATTTCATATTCTGGTGGATGATTTAAATCTGCAGGTGCAATATTTTTGATATTATCAAGTCCTCCAAGTTGAGCAAAACCAGCTGTCCATGCAGTGCTTGCTGTATAGGTTGGCATCTCTTGCTCTTTTGTTCCCTGTCCAAATACTGATGCTGTGATCAGTACAAGACTAATCAGCAATAAAAGTTTCTTTTTCATTTTTATACCTCTTATTTATTTTTATTTTTTGAATTAAAGTCAATATTAAATACATCAACGCTGCACTTAAAGCTATAGTTGCACTGAGTGGATAGTTGAAGCATAGTGAGAGAAAATACCCCAATACAGATAAGAAAACTCCTGTGAGGGATGATTTTATAAATAGCTCTTTTGTTCCTTTGCTGTATTTTGATGCAATCAGAACAGGAAGAATGAGTAGGGCATCAATCAGCAGTGCTCCTATCAATCTCATAGCAAGAGCTACAGTCAAGGCTATTATAACAACCATGAAGGAATAATGGAATTTTACATTTATACCAAGGGAGCCTGCAATTTCGTTGTCGAAGAATATTGCAACAATGTTTTTAAAACTTGATGCAATATAAACAAATAAAATTATGCAGAGCACCACAAGTACAGTCAAATCTAAGTATGTAAGAGCAAAAGGTGAACCCCACAATAATTGGAGAGAATCTTTAGCAGGAACATCGTAGATATGCATTATGAGAGAGGCGAGTCCCATGGTGAAAACCATGGCTGCAGCACTCGATATTGAATTGTTGCTCTGCAGTTTCAATACCATCACAACCACCAGCATGTTCACAATTATTATCATCGGAAGCGATGGTATCTCAAACGCAAGAGCAATTGCACCTCCCAAAATTACACCATGCATGAGAGCATATCTCAGTGGGACCAGATCAAGACGGAGTACCATAACTCCACATGCAGGAAATGCCAGTCCTCCAACAAAAATAGCTACCAATGCTTTCAACATTGGTGGTAAAAGTAAAAGACTAAGCATCCTGTCTCTCCATCTTGCAGACCTTCCAATTGAGTCTCTTTATAAGTATCGGATCATGAGTCACGCAGATTATTGTGGGCATCTGATTTGTTCCTAGTGATTGAAGCAGCTCAACAAGTTCTTTTTCACTGTTCTGATCAAGAAAAGAGGTTGGCTCATCAAAGATAAGTATCTTGGCTTTCTGAGCAATGGTTCTTGCAATGGATACTCTCTGTTTCTCTCCTCCTGACAGGGTGTAATAATTCCTATCAATTAAAGATTGAGCTCTGCATTTTCTCAGACTTGTATCAACAAGCATGGCTAGATCTTTTTTGTTGAGTTTCTCTCTCACACCCATCTGAACAACCTCTCTGACACTTGTTGGGAAGTTCTGCTTCTCTTTTTCCTGTTTTATATATCCAATTATTCCCTTATCGATTTGAGAGATGTTTTTATCTTCTATCTTGATACTGCCATTTACTGGTGGAATCTCACCCAAAAGGGTTCTTATAAGTGTTGTTTTTCCGATACCATTTTCACCTTGAATGACAACACATTCACCTGCTTTCAAGTTCAGATTGAGATTTCTGAAAACAACCTTTTTATTGTATCCAATTGATAGATTCTTTATATCGATAGGAAGTCCTGATACTCTACCTGATTTTATTCTTAAAAATGAATAGATGTTGTTTAAGTTCCCTTCATCCTTCAGTGCATCTTCAGTCATGCATTTGAGTTTGTCCACTTTTCTGTCGTAAAGAAGTTCAATGCCATTCTTTTCAAGAAGGTCTGCAGCCAAATCACTGACCAGGTTGAATTTAACTCTTTTTATTCCCATTCTGATCATGAGAGCAGCGGCAGCCTTTCCTCCTGCAGTATCATGTGCAGATAGATCTTCATATACCTGAGTTGATGATTTAAAGAATTCATCAGCTTCAAATAAAGGGTTCAACCAGTTACCACTTGATTTGAATATCAAATGATTTTTTTCAAATATATTGAGTGTATCTCCATTTTGTAAATCATGAGTGAGCGGATCCATTTTTTTCCTCCCCAAAAAAAATAACCAGTAAGGGTTGACGATATAAGTCAAGCCTTCCTGGCTATAGAAAAACAATAATTTATTATATTTGATTTCTTCCTGAAATCATGTTTTTGATACTACGTTTTTAATTTATTTTTGTCAATAAAAAATTGAAAACTCTTATTTCTTATAATTAAGAAGTTCTCTGATTAGAAGAGTTCCTTCCTTATAATTTCAATGCTGTTACCAATTAAGTTGTCCATTCCAATCTTTTCAGTACCGGCAATGCTTGTGTTGCAACGACTTATTGGAATCAAAATTTTATGAGCTTCAGATTGACCGAGAGCCAAAGCCATTTTTGGAGTTATCTCGCCATGTAGAGCATCTGCTATCATGATTCCTAAAGCTCCAATTATTATGGTAGATTTTCTAGCTGCTACGAGAACAGGATTCTCTCCTGTTGCTATTGCATCAGGAGCACTTGATAGCATTGCACTTGTTGCAAGTGAGTTGGTTCCAATTGCCAATACAAAAATATCTGGAAATTCCTTCTTTATTCTTTTAACAAGAGTTCTTCCTAGAGAGCCACCTTGTCCATCTATTACTGTTATCTGTATCTCTTTTTTCATGCATACAATTATTGCACAGTTTAATATTTTGTTCCATCTTTTTTTGAATATCCTATTCTAATTAATTGAAGTGCAAAAAAACAAAAAATCAAAAGAGAGCTTGATGTTATAAATATTGTCAGAAATCCATGATTGTCAATTATGGCACCTCCTAAAAGTGGTCCAACAGCAAAGCCTGCACCTTCCAATATGGATTGTATTGAAGAAAATCTGGCTCTGTGTCCAAGTGGTGTTTGGTTCATAACAAAGTAGCTATGATTTGTTGCAGAAAATACCTCACCAATACTGAATAGAACAACAAGACCTGCAATGAAAAAGAATGTGTTTACATAACCCATTGTTAAGTAACTTATTATGTACAGTATCATTGAAAATGAAATCAATCTCAAAGGATGTTTGTTTGAAGAGAATCTAACAAGAAGAGGTGTGCATATAATAACTGTGATTGCGTTGAGACTCATGATTCTTCCATAGTAAGCTGGACCAAAAGAGTCAAATAAGTCTGTTAGATATAGAGGTAGGGCAAAGAATGCCATCGCGATACCAACTCCAAATATGGATGATATTCCAATATAAGTTAGAAGAAGGGGCCTCTCCTTGAAAACTTTGAAGATGGAACCTTCAACAGCTTTATCACTCTGGTTTGAGTTCATGCTTTCATCGAGATCCTTGTCTGTTGGTTTTTTATCCTCAATCAGAAAAGCAACACACAAGGTTGCAAATAATGTTATTATACCATTTCCTAAAAACAACCATTTTGGATAATTGTTGAAGAGTATACCTGCAATCATTGGGCCAATAGCAAAGCCAATGTTGTAAGCAAGGTAGAACAATGAGAAGGCTTCTTTTCTGTTGTTGAATGTTGTATGGTCTGCATGAATTGCTGCTCTAGCTGGATCTGTTGCTCCATCAAAAAGAAAGATCAAGAGCATCAAGTATGGAACAATCTCTTTCTGCTCCATCATCAGACCACAAAGTATCATTGCCATACCACATAAAATCTGTGAGATAATCATGACCTTTTTTCTTGAAACCTTATCTGCTATGTGGCTTGAAAAGAGCGAACCTGGAACATACATACTGAGAGATATCATGGTAAAAATTCCCGCGTATGTTGCTGAATATCCAAGCTTTATTGTCAAAAATAAAGTTAGAAATGGGAATATAAAATTACCAGCTCCGTTTATGAAATTGATAAGTGCCAATGCCCATATACCTTTGGGGAGTTTTGAATATATCATTGTTATCCTTCTGGTGTGTATTTGTGACAATGATATTAGGTTTCTTGCTCAATAGCAATCAGTTTTATATGATTACTTTGTTTTGTTACATATGTACTAATGGGTGAAGATGTTAGATTTAAAAATAAGTATATATCTATCATGAGACGCAGTAATCCACAAGTATGGATTGAGCCTTCTGATTTTCATTGAAATTGTTTTGTAAATTGATTGAATTGAAAACAGTAATGCGACTTATTGATTGTCTGGATATTCTCCATCTTGAATAAAGGGTTATTAGCTATATAACAGTAGAGAAAAGAGTGAGTGTGGTATTTCTTTTATAAAAAAATATGATACAAAATTGTAAAAAATACAAAAATAATACAGAATGGTTATATAAATTTGCCTAAAAAGGTGTAAAAATAAAGATTTATCGATAAATTAATATTTTTTTTGAAGTTTTTTTATTGTCATTCAAGAAAATTTGTTAAAAAAGTGTTAGAGTAATTTTTTTTTACAAAAAAATATAATCTATATTATAATTTCTTGCATTATAAGTAATTAAAATTACAAAAAAAATCATAGTAAACGTTTACATGTTAAAAATTTGATAAGAAAGATTTAAAAAAGAATTCATGATGTTAAATTTGTTCTATAAATGCTAAATTTGTACTATTGTGTGATTTGTAATACCATGTTAGATGCTATTGATTTTTTGTTAGTTGAACTGTATATTACAAATGTAATTAAGAAATACAAGATGAATGAAATAATCATTCAGAGGAAAAATATATGAAAAACGAAAAAACACTTATAGTCGCTAATGTAATAGACTCATTAAGCGAAACATTCGTAGAATCTGATATGAATGCACTTTTAAATCAAATTGAAGGTCACAAATACTTTTTGGACAAAAAGTTGAATATGAAGGTATCATTCGATCAGGCAGCATTTTCTTGGATGGAAAATGTTTACAGACCAATTGCAGTTCAGATGGAAAATTTATTGACTGTAGTTAGCTTCTCAAACAAAGAGAGAAATGAATTGTTCTTTGAATTATGTGATCATCAATTGCTTCTATCTATCAATCTAGGTAGAGAAGTTGAAGCACCATATGCTGTACAAGATTACTGCATCAAATACGGTAACTCAGTTGGTAAATTTATATCACATTTTACAAAGAAAGTAGCAGCTTAATAGATTTAAAATCTTGATGGTACAAAATCCTGAATAGTAAAATATTCAGGATTTTTTTTAAAGTTTGGGTTTTTGCAATCTTCATTATACAATGCAAGTTCATTAAGAATCCTTAAAGATATGGGCTCAAACTGCGATTCAAGTTGACTGGAAAAAAATATTGATAAAAAAATATTGATATAAAATGGTCATTTTGATTGATGAATAATCGCACAAAAAACAGAACAGATCTCCAATTGATATTTGAATAAATATCAAATTGTGCTCTAAATCTCTACAAAATCAATCATCATTAAAATCACTTATAAATACAATTAATATATTTTATTGTTTTAATATTCAGTTTTATATACTATAATACAAGTGTAACAAATTTAGGTACATTATTTTTTTTATTTCCATTGTATTTTTGAAAAAGTAGTTTTTTTTTGTATAGTTAATTTTTGAATTCATAAAATATGTAGATTATAAATTACACACTCGTTAATTAACGTAAAGTTCAATAACCTTGACATTCGAATAGCTATCTGAGAGAATATATACAGCGTTGTATCACAGAATTAGTCCTCTAGATTCGGACAACTAAGCGACACGCAGATTTTTATGTTATACACATCGTGTTAACTTTAGGAGGAAACACTGTGCATACTTTCAATGTGAACGGTAAATCCGTTTCTACAGACTTAGATAAAAGTTTGCTTAGATTTTTAAGAGAGAACTTGAATCTTTATGGTTCAAAAGATGGTTGCAGTGAAGGGGCTTGTGGTACCTGTACTGTAATTATTGACGGAAAAAAAACAAAAGCTTGTGTAAACAAGACTTCTAAATTGGATGGTAAGAACATCATTACCATTGAGGGGCTAACCAAAAGAGAGCAAGACGTTTATGGCTACTGCTTTGCTAATGCAGGAGCAGTTCAGTGCGGTTTCTGCACACCAGGAATGGTGATGAGTGCAAAGTCGTTATTAGACGTTAATTTAAACCCAACAAGAGAAGAAGTGAAAAAATGCATTCAAGGTAATATCTGCCGATGTACTGGCTATATTAAAATTGAACAGGCAATTCTAGATTGTGCTAGATATTTCAGGGAAGATCTTCCCATTCCAGCACTTGAAGACAATCCACATCTTGATATGAGATTCACACGTCCAGATGCTATTGAAAAAGCATTGGGAACAGGTGTGTTTACTGATGACATCTATTTAGATGGCATGCTTCAGTGTAAGGTGCTTCGTGCAGCTTACCCAAGAGCTATTGTCAAGAAATTGGATCTAACTGCAGCTAGAAAACATCCAGATTGTGTTTATATTGCAACTGCAGCAGATGTTCCTGAAAACAAACTTGGACATATTGTTCATGACTGGGATGTTTTGATTGCAGAAGGTGATACCACTCGTTACATCGGTGATGGTATTGCAATAATCGCAGCTAAATCATTGGACAGTCTTGATGAAATTATGAGTTTGATAGACATCGAATATGAGGTACTTCCAGTAGTTGATACTATAGAGAAGGCTTTAGCTGACGATGCTCCATCGATTCATGAGGGTGGAAACATTCTGGATGTAGAGCATATATCACGTGGTAATGTGGATGAGGCTCTGAAAAACAGTAAGTATGTTGTTACAAAAACATACAGCACTCCTTATACTGAACATGCATTCATGGAAGTTGAGTGTGCTGTTGCAAAACCTGATGGAGACGGAGTATTTCTATATACATCATCTCAATCTATTTATGATGAGCAACGTGAAATCTGTAGGATGTTAAAACTTCCACCTGAGAAGGTTCATATTCAATCAACTCTTGTTGGTGGTGGATTTGGTGGTAAGGAAGACATGAGTGTTCAGCATCATGTAGCTCTTATGGCTTACATAACGAAGAAACCATGTAAATTACATCTCACACGTCAAGAGAGCTTGAGTGTTCATCCAAAACGACACCCAATGGAAATGACTGTAACAACAGGTTGTGATGAAAATGGTAGAGTTACTGGTACAAAAGCTTTAATTCTAGCTAATACTGGTGCTTATGCATCTCTCGGTGGTCCTGTACTTCAAAGAGCATGTACACACGCATCAGGTCCTTATAATTATCAGAACATTGATGTTGTGGGTAAGGCTATTTATACAAACAACGTACCTGGTGGTGCATTCAGAGGATTTGGTGTCACACAGAGCTGTTTCGCAATTGAATCTAACATGAACCTTCTGGCTGAAAAAGTTGGTATGGATCCTTATGAATTCAAGTATTTGAATGCTCTCAAACCTGGTGATACCATGCCTAACGGTCAGATTGCTGGACCAGATTGTGCTATAAAAAGATGTCTTGAAGGTGTAAAGGATGCATATTACAGAAACCCCAAGAACGGTCTTGCAATAGCATTCAAAAACAGTGGTATTGGTGTTGGATTTCCTGATGAAGGACAATGTATCTTATCTATTCAAGATGGCATAATTCATGTGAGAACAAGTGCTGCTTGTATGGGACAAGGTATTGCTACAATGACAATGCAGATGGTTGGTGAGACTTTACATGTAAGTCGTGATCAAGTATTTGTTGAGACTCCTGATACTGTCAGAACTCCTGATAGTGGTACAAGTACTGCTTCTCGTCAGACTGTATTTACCGGTGAAGCTGTAAAAAGAGCAGCTGAAAAGATAAAAGCAGAATTTGAGAAAGGCAAAACTTTAGCTGATTTGGAAGGTCAGGAATTTGAAGGTATCTTCTCTTTCCAAACAGATCCAATAACATCAGATAAGAAAAATCCTGTATCACACGTTGCATATAGCTATTCAGCTGAAGTTGTGGAGCTTGGTGATGATAAGAAAGTTAAGAAAGTTACAATGTGCAGTGATGTTGGTACCATTGTTAACTTAACAGCACTTGAAGGTCAAATTGAAGGTGGAGTTGCAATGGGAATCGGTTACGGTTTGACTGAAGACTTCATGATTGATGGTGGTTACTTGAAAGTCAAATATGGTACTTTGGGATTGCTCAGATCAACTCAGATGCCTGAAGTTGAAGCTTTATTCACTCATGCTGATGGAAAAACTCCTTATTCATATGGTGCCAAGGGTATAGGTGAACTTGCAACTATTCCTTCTGCTCCTGCCTGTCAGATGGCATATTGGAGAGATGATGGTATCTTCAGAACTGAATTACCTTTAGGTGGAACACCCTATAAAAAAAAGAAAGAGGCTAGATAGCATCTTATCTGATTCTTGAAGAAGACTCTCCTGTATTTATTTATTTGGGGAGTTTTTTTGTATCAAAATTTGAATGCTTCAATAAGCAAGAAGAGCATAAGAGTGACCTTTAAAATGCATAAAATATTGATGTATCAACAGATGATAAGTAATAAGATTCTTTCTAATTTAAAAAATGAACTTAAAATGTAATTTAAAAAATATTTCTTGCCAAGTTCAAATTCTGACATTACTATAAATTAAGGTTAAATAAAAAAATATTTGTCGTTTTATTTTTATTAACGTTGTTTATTGGTCTCTTGGCGGATTCTAAATCTGTCAGGAGATTTTTATTGCCAAAATAACTTGAATAATTTTATGGTACCCATATAATTGATAACAAGGAAATATATTTATGGAAATAAAAAAAATAACAGTTATAGGGTTTGGAGCCGTTGGTGCACTTTATGGAAACATGCTTGATTCTTATCTTTCAAGCAGCAATGTTGAGATAATTGCCAAAGGTGATAGAAAGGATCGCTATAAGAAAAATGGCATCACAATAAATGGTGAGATAAAGCATTACAATGTGGTATCTCCTGAGGAAGCAACACAGTCAGACTTTGTAATTATTGCAACCAAAAATCTTCAGATTGATGAAGCAATAGTTGATATAAAAAATGCTGTTGGCAAGAACACAATAATTCTCTCTCTTTTGAATGGAATTGAATCTGAAGAGAAATTGAGTGCTGTCTATGGTGAGAATAATGTTCTTTATGCTTTCTGTGTTGGACTGAACAGTGAGAACGAAAACTCAAATATAAAGTATACAAGCATTGGCAAGATTGTTTTCGGTGAGAAAGACAACAGCATCTCAGAGAATGTTAAATCTGTTGAGACATTGTTTAAAAATGCAGGGGTTCCTTATGAAATTCCATCAGACATCAGAAAAGCTCAATATAACAAGTTCATGCTTAATACTATATTCAATACATTATCGGCCATAACTCGCGGTGGGTACGGTGTATTTAACTCTCCTGAGTTAAAAGAGATGAGTCGCAATATAGCTCTTGAGATAATTGAAGTTGCAGCAAAAGAAGGAGTTGTTCTGACTGAAGAAGATTTTGAAAAAGATCTTGATCTGATGTTGAATCTTGATGAATTTGGAAGAACCTCTATGTGCCAGGATATGATGGCATCAAAGAAAACAGAGAACAACTATTTCAGTGGTACTGTGGTAAGACTTGGTAAGAAACATGGAATTCCAACCCCATACAACAACAGCATATATTTGATAGCTGCTGGTTGTGAGTTCAGAAATGAAATGTATTTAGATAGATAGTAAGTGACTATCTGTTTGAAAGCTCCTCTTTACTGTCGTCCATAGCTTTCTGCATGAGTGGGTATAGCTGTCTTTCAATACGGTAATCACGATTGTGAATCAAATATTTCAATTCACTATCATTTTCAGGAACATCCTTTGCCATACTGACGAGTTTGTGTTTTTCAAGAACTCTGTGTGCTGGGATGTTCTGTTTTCTTGCAACAATATCACGGGCAATGAAGAAATGTTTCAAGTAGACTTTTTCTTCCTTGCTCATTCTTTTGTAGTTACCAAGCTTTGTCCAACCTGGCTTCTCAGGTCCCTTTCTCAAACCAGCTCTCTTCATCTTAGCATTTACAACGTCGGTGATATCCTCACTCTCGCATTCTTTTATCAAGCTCTCTTTGAGAGCATGAAGATATGCAACATCAAGAAGAGCATATTGAATCTGATCTTCTTTGAGTGGTCTCTTCAACCAGTTGGTCATCTGGTTCTTTTTCTTTGAACCTGTTGTCTCGATTATAACTTTTAGATTTCTTTTAACAAGTGCTGTATAGTTTCCCATGAAACCAAGTTCCATAGCTGGAATTCTTACATCATAGATGTTTTTAAGTTGAATGTCATATTGTTTTTTGACAAGAGCAGAATCACTATCACATGAGAACATAATTTTCTCAATTTCTGTATCTTCAAAGAATTCTTTCAGCATTTCTGGCGATATGAGGAATGGATCAGCTAGGTAATATTCCTTTGTATCAAACAGTTGAACAAGACATAGGTGTTCACCGTATATATGAAGATTGAATTCACCCTCGAAATCCATAGCGATGGATTTAAGGTTATTTTCTTTCCAGTAATTAATAATCTCTCTAAATTTTTCATCAGTATCTATTAATGTATAATCAAACATGTTTTTTATAATACCCACAAATTGCATTTTCTAATAGTACCAAGAATGAAAAATGAGTAAAAAAATCGACTACATTTCTTCATGTAGCCGACATATTTCGAGATTGGTCTAAAAAACTAGATATATTCTCGATTTGGATCTCTAATTGGAATGATTAAATTCAAGAATATTCCAACAACAGTTGCAAGAGCAACTCCACCAAGAGAGAAGTTCAAGCCATCAGCAAGTGGGAACTGAATCATTCCGCCACCAATACCGATTACCATAATTACACTGCTTATTGTTAGATTTCTTTTGTTTTTGTAATCAACACCGCTCTCAACTAAAGTTCTTAAACCTGATGATGCAATGATACCAAACAGTAGCATTGAAATACCACCAAGTACAGGATTTGGAATTGTCTGAATCAATGCACCAAATTTTGTGAAGAATGAAAGTAGTGTAGCAAGTACTGCAGCACCTCCGATTACCCAAACACTGTATACTCTTGTGATTGCCATAACACCGATGTTCTCACCGTATGTTGTGTTAGGTGGACCACCCCAGAATGATGCCCAAAGAGTTGCAACACCATCACCAAGGATTGTTCTGTGAAGTCCTGGATCATCGTAGAAGTTTGTTCCAACAACATTGCTCAATACCAAGATATCACCAAGGTGCTCACAGATAGTTGCAAAAGAAATAATGACGAATGTCAGTATTGCTACTATGTTGAACTTAGGTGCTACGAAATGAGGAAGACCAAACCAACCAGTTTCATTAACTGCTGTGAAATCGATGATGTTGTATGCAGGGAAGAATTGGCCCATGATCAGGGTAAAAAAATAGCCACTGAATAAACCAATAAGGATTGGAATCAGGGCCCAGAATTTTTTGAAGAATATATTGGCAATTATTGTAACTGCTAATGTGAAACAAGCAATTGAGAAATAAACAATGCTGTATGAACCAGAAGGATCATTCATTGCCATGCTCATTGCTGTTGGTGCTAAGTTCAAACCAATAACAATAATAACAGATCCAATAACAACAGGAGGAAGAGCTTTGTCTATCCAAGAACGACCAGCTTTTTTAATGATGAATGAAACCAACATATAAAAGAGACCAGCGAAGAAGGAACCACCTAAAGCGTATTCCATTCCAAATGACGACGATACCATTATGATACCAGGGATGAAAGCAAATGAACTACCAAGGAAGGCAGGAACTTTAGCTTTTGTAATCAAGATGTAGATAAGAGTACCAGTACCTGCACTGAATAAAGCAGCGCTTGGACTAAGTCCTGTAAGAATAGGAACAAGAATTGTAGCTCCAAACATTGCAAATACATGCTGAATGCTTAAAAATACCCATTCCGCAACTGGTGGCTTATCGCTCGGCCCGTAAACGGTACCATCAATAATTTTACTTGACATATATCACTCCAAAGAATTTTTCCAAAAAAAAACACCTTATGTGTTTTCTTTTAAATGTATTTTGACTCTTAAGGGTCATTAAAGATTAGCAAATTGAGAGAGTTATGGGAACCTCTAAGAGAAAGAATTTTTATTGTGTGGTGATTCTTTAATGAATATTTTTCAGATATTAAATTTGTTTTTTACGGTTGGTGTTAATTAGTTTGATAAATAATTATGGTTAAATAAATTATGCTTGATATTTTTAGTTTATTCTCAATGAGATTTTTTTAAATATTTATAAAAGATAGAGCTGCAGGATATTTTCAATCCCACAGCTCTTTTTGGTGAATTTAAAACCTTATTTTACAATATATGCTTTTACAATCTCTCCATAATAAGCTGTATGGAAATCACGGTTTGAACCGTGGAATGTACCAGGAACTTCCTGTGGATACTCTCTTTCGATGACATCATCAGGCATCAATTTCTTATCCTGCATTCTCTTGTATATAACTTTACATTCAAGTGTCAGAGGAAGTTCTTTAATAGCTGGAACATCAACAACAACACCATCAACAGTGGTCAGACCTGCTTCTTTAATTTTATCAACATCGAATCCTGATTTGGAACCACAGATTGAAGTGATCTTCTTCTTATCCCATTCGCCCATTGGAATGTTTATCGTAAAAACACTGCTTTTATCAAGTTTGCCTTTAGTAAATCTATGCTCACGTACAAAAGTTGTGAAAATAGGACGACCCCATTCAATACCTAATGTACCCCAGCTGATCATCATGGTATTGATCTTACCGTCAGCTTTAGTTGTAAGTAAAACACCTTTTTTTAGAGCGTTTAAAATTTCGCTTGTATAATCAAATACATTTACATCTTCTCTTGTAACGTTTTCCATATCAATCCTTCTTGTTTTTTAGATAATCTAATCATAAGGCATGAAATGTCTTAGAGCAAACATTATTTTATAAAAACACGCTTTAGGGCTTTAATAATTGATATTTGCTTGATTTGGACAAAAAAAAGCCACTCCGAAGAGTGACTTTCTAATGAGCTCAATTAAAAGCTATTATTTTACGAATTTACCAGGAAGGATTTCGTTACCGAATTTTGCTTTTGCATCAGCAATCTTAGCAATGAAAGAATCCCATTCTTCGAATACAACTGAAGGACAGAATGCATCCATTTTCTTGAAGTAAAGCTTTGATCTTTCTAATTTAGCGATCCAGCTATCACAACGGAAAGTGAATTGATATTCATATTCAGCTTGAGTGTAATCTGTGTTCAATAATTTCTTGAATAGTACCTTAAGATCTTCGTACAATGGAATTTTACCAGTAGGTGTATCTAAAGCTTCAAATTCACCATGTACTCTACCTTCTGCCCAGTGTACCCAAACTTTCTTAGCTAACTTAGAGTTACAGAATTTACCATCTTTAGTTCTTAGGAAGTAGTTTGTTGAGAATACTTTAGGTGTAACATCTAGACTTTCACCAAATTTGATGTTGTTCAATGTGTATTCACCTAGAGGGTATGATAAGAAGTCCATGTTAGCCATTGGGCTAGGTTTTCTAACACCTTCAGCACCAATAGTTGCAGAAGTTGTTTCAGATTCTAGAGTACAAGCTTTAAGAAGGATACCTTCTTTCCATGAAGCAGATTCTTCAACAGGAACTGTAGTATCACTATCACGTCCACCATAAAGAACACCACTAACAAGAACACCGTCTTTAGCTTCGAATCCAGCTTTATCAAAGTTGTCAAGATAATCAAGTCTCATTGTGTAACGAGCATTGCCGTGAGCACATTTGATTTCATTACCATCTGCATCTTTTTTACCAGCAAACCAATTTGGACCTGAGAAGTTGTCACCTTTAGCAGGAGTTTCAACACCAGAACCCAACCAGTAAGGAAGGTTGTCTTCACCACGTAGTACGTTAGAGAAGATAACTTCTTGGTTTTTGTTTAGGTTTTCAAAGATTAGAGGATCATCATCAGCGTTAACATCTTTGATGATACCGAAGATACCTTGTTCAACGTTAACTGCTCTGAACTGACCATCAATGTTTCTGAAATAAGCAATATCATCACCAACGATTTCTTCACCAGGAATCATAGCTGTAGATGTTTTACCACAAGCTGATGGGTAAGCTCCTGTGAAGTAAGTCTTACGACCTTTTTCTTCGTTTACACAAGCCATTACGAACATATGTTCACATAACCAACCTTCTTGACCAGATTTGTTGATTGCAAGACGCATTGAATGTTTTTTAAGACCAACAGTGTTACCAGCATATTGGCAATTCATTGAATAAACAATGTTGTTTTGTGTATCCATGTAAATTCTTCTCTTTTCAAGGTTCTTAGCTGTGTTGTTTTCTGTTAATTCACCAGCAGAGTGGATAAATCTGAAGAATTCATCTTTTTCTTCGCCTTTCATAGCTAGGAAGTGAGCATAAGCAGGTCTGTAAAGAATTGATTCTGAGTGTGCTACATACCATGAGTCAGTGAACTGTACACAAGGCATTGTGAATTTAGAGAATGCTGGACCTTCACAGAAGAATTTAACTACAGCATCTTTACCTTTCATGATACCTTTTGAGATACCCATGATTTCTTCTAAACCTTCATCATAAGCGATTGAGTTCAAAGATTTCATTTTTTCTAGATTCTCTTTGTATACAAGGTAACGTGTGTTAACTTTATCTCTTGCCTGATCTTTTGGATCATCAAAGTGAATAGTCTGTTTATCTCTAGCTAAAGTGTGTTCTTCACCTTTTGCTAAGGACTGATCTCTAATGTACTGCTCATCTTCTTTGCTGTCATCACATACATAGATAGTTGCAGGGTCGCAATGTTCAGCGAATTGACCAACAAAGTCAATAACTTTTTCATTTTCTAGAGCTGCAAGTTTAGCCCAACTTGCATCGCTCATCTTACCTTTTAGTAAATCGGTATACTTAGAATTCATATATTACTCCTGTAATAAAATATTGCTTATTAATTATCCTTTTCATTTGATAGAAATAAAGATAAAGGCTTGCTTGTAAAGATAATCTTTAAAGTTATCTAATAGAAAAATCTGGTAATGAAACGTAGAAAAAAGCATTGCTTAAGTAGCTGCTATTTTTCTTGTCCGTGAATATAGTATAACATTTTAGCAATAAAATTCAATAGTTATGAAGCATTAACAACAAATAGGTAAATTTTTACTTATTAATTATATTTTGTGTTTCAATTACACTATTAAATTGCATGTATCTTCACTATAATAATGTAGTATCAAACATCAATTGAATTCATATTTATTATGTATTTGTAATTTGGTAATAAAAATAAAATTAACTATGAAAGGATATAATATGAGTGAACTTGCAATCCCGGCAGGATCTATGCAGTGCGCATTGGTTGCGTTTAGAGAAGGAGCCGATGCAGTATATTTAGGACTGAAAAACTTCTCAGCAAGAAAGAATGCCACAAATTTTACTTTTGAAGAATACTCAAAGCTTTTCAAATATGCAAAAGATAATAACCGATGTGTTTATGTTACAATAAATACAGTTTTGGTTGATTTACAGATAGAAAGTGTTGCAAAAACCTTGAGACATCTTGAGCTGATTGGATGTGATGGTGTCATTGTTCAGGATCTTGGAGTTGCTAAATTGATTAGAGATAACTACAAGAAACTTCCTCTGCATGGCTCAACACAACTAGCAGTTCATTCTGTTGAAGGTGTAAGAGAGATGATGCTTCTAGGTTTCTCAAGAGTTGTTCTTGCAAGAGAATTGACTGTGAGTGAGATCAAGCATATCAGAGTGCAGTGTCCTGATGTTGAGTTAAAAGTCTTCATTCATGGGGCTCTGTGTTACAGTTTCTCTGGTTTGTGCATGGCTTCCCATATAATAACAGGACGCTCTGCAAATGGAGGAGCTTGTGCTCAAATCTGCAGAACTTGGTTCAGTGATGAAGAAGAAGATGCATGGTTCTTTTCAATGAAGGATTTAGAACTCGGTAACAGTGTGAAGCTATTGCAGCAGATTGGAATAGACAGCCTCAAAGTAGAGGGAAGAATGAAATCTCCATCCTACGTTGCAGCTGTAACAAAGGCATACAGATTGGTTCTCGATGGTGAGGATGCAACTGAAGCATTCAAAAGATTGCAGGTAGCTTTCTCACGATCAAGCTATGGTGGATGGACAACAAAATATGGACGAGTTGGAGCACAGCCAACAGATAGAAATTCAGAGCCTCTATGCTCTCCTGACTTTCCAGGCCACAGAGGTCTTCCTGCAGCTCGTGTTATAAGCTGTGATGATCTTGTATCAAGCTGCTATGCGCAAGTTGAATTGTTTGAAGATATAGCCATTCATGATGGACTAATGTATTTGAGTGAGGGAGAGAGAGCTCCTGTTGAAGCAAATAAATTCAGTGTTTTTGCAATACAGGACAGATATTCAAAATCTCTGACAAGAGCAAGAAAAGGGGATACTGTCTTTATTGGTGTGAATGTTAACAATCTACCACCTAAAGAGGGTGATATCCTTTACTTGATATCTTATCATGACCAAGATGAAAAACTAATAAATACAGATCGACTTCAGTTAAAAAAAGTTCCTCTGAATATAAACGTGATTATAAACAGTGATTCTATAGAGCTATCCACAAGCAATGACCTTATGATAGACGCTCAATATAAGAGTGATCTTGCAGTTGAGAAATCAATATCTTATTTTGATTGGAGAGGCAAGATCACAAAGATCTTAAAACGATCTGATAAAAGTCCTGTTGTCTGTGATACATTCAACATTGTAGATAACAGTGGAATAGCTGATGGTAAGCTGTTCATTCCGCTATCTCAGATAAAGCAGTTGAGAAGAACTTGGTATGAGATTCTTGAAGAGAAATTTGAACAATATTTGGAGAGTCCTGTGGACCTGGTTGCATATGCAAAAGTTGAAATGGAGCAGCTTCCAAAGAGAGCTTCTTTAGTTTTGGATGATGGTCTTCCTTTCTTCACAACAATACCTTCAGATGTAGAAGAGCTGATTGAGATTGGAGGTCTGTATTACTTGCCACTGTCACCATTATCTCTTGATGAAGAGACTGATATGAAGAGACTCAGTGATCTTGTGAAGAAACTTGAAATACAGCATCTGCTTGATAAAACCAGAGTTGGAATAAACAACATTGCTCAGATGAGTTGGATAAACAAAATAAACACTCAGATACATGCCTTTGCTGATATCTATCTCTATCTCGGAAACAGTGGTTCGGCTCAATCTGTGAAGGAGATGATTCCTAATTTCTGTGGTGGATACATGTTCATGGAAACAGTAAATAAAGATACATCAAGATGGCCTTTTGAACCAACTCCAGTTGAACCTGAATTTGTCCCACCTCTGTTTATATCTCGCTCTTGCTTCAGACATGATTCAAAAAATCTATCCTGTCTTGGCTGCACTCGTGATAATACATATCACATTGAACAGCGTGGAATAAAATATAAGGTGATTGTTAGAAACTGTTTGACCTATCTTATTCAGGAATAGCTCTGATTTACTTTAAAATGAAGGCTCTCGACCCACAATATGTCGGGAGTCTTTATTTTACCTGAGACAAATGAAAAGAGAGGATGGACGAACCTTCCTCTCTAATAATAATAATAACTCAGGCCGTGATTGATTTAGCTTAGTCCAATAAACCGTACTTTTTAACAAACAACTCAGCGTTCTGGATTGATCCACCAGCTGCACCTTTTACAATGTTGTTTACCATCAAACAGAAACCAATTTTGTTCTTTTTCTTTTTGAGTCTACCAGTGTAAACTACCATGCCGCTTGGATTACCCCAGAAAGAATATTTCTGCTGTGGGAAGGTCTTCTCACTGCTATAGACCACAGGCTGTTCTGGAGTTGAAGGCAAATCTGTTTCAATTTTGAAATCCTTCCAAGCTTTTTCTATATCATCAACGTCGACATCTTTATCTAAGTCCAACCAAACAGTTTCTAAGTGACCAAACATAACTGGCACACGAACTGTGAAGGCATAAACTTCTGGGTCAATTGATAATATCTTTTTAATTTCTTTTTCAATCTTTTCTTCCTCACCATTGATGAAAGGAATACAGTTATCTTGAATATCTAAAGATGATAATCCAGGATATCCTGCACCACTTACACTCTGATAGCTGTTGATAGATACAGTATTGATTCCAAATTTTCTAAGTGGAGCAAGTGCCATAGCCAAACCTGTTGTTACACAGTTTGCATTTGTTACCACAAAACCTGTTTTTGGATATCCTTGGTCTCTGATTAAATCTAGTTTTTCATAGTTAGTTTCAGGAATAAGGATTGGTACATTACTATCGTATCTCATAGCAGCAGCATTTGAGAAGATATAGAAACCAGCTGCTCTTAACTGTGGTTCCGCTTCACGTGCAACACCTGCAGGTAAAGCTGAAAAAACAATTTGAACGCCCGCTTCTTGCATTGATTTAATTTTAAATTCTTTCATTTTGATGTCTCGAATTTCTTGAGGCATTTCAAGGGGTAATATCCAGTGGGTAGTCTCAGAATAAGCGAGTCCAATTCTAGAAGCAGATGCTGTTGCATATACTACATCAAACCATGGATGTTGAGCCAACTTCCACATAAATACTTGTCCTACGGCACCTGTTGCGCCAATGACAGCTACTTTAATTTTCTTATTCTCATTCATAAATTATTCCCTCCGGATATTGTCCGTTTATTTTCTAATTTCAAATACAATAACTGTAATCCGTTAAAAAATCAATAGATTTTGCAAAAAATGTTTAAAAAGCATATAAAGTGTTATTGTGGTAACATAAGTGTTTATTATAATGAACAAGAATTCTCCAATAAATGGACTATATTGTACTTTAATTTACTATATCAAATCTATTTTTAATTCTCTTGAAGAGATTGGTGCATGTAATTTTAGGTGATGAAATGAATTAAGTACTTATATTGAAGTACTTTCTTAAGAAAGCTGTTATTCTCAAATTTGCTTTGAAGTTTGATATGATGAACAAGAATTTTTTCAGAAATTGATTAAAATTGCCATATAGAGCCCTGATTGCGATGCTTTTTTCTGTAAGAACAAAAAAAACTTCTTAAATTAATAAGAAGTTTTTATGAAACGAGAGCGACGGGGATCGAACCCGCGATCTACGGCGTGACAGGCCGTCGCGATAACCAGCTTCGCTACGCCCTCATGACATTGATGAAACTATAGGAATTCTGAATTTTTGTCAATGTAAAAAAAGAAAAAAGTTAAAAATGTGTCAAATAATGCTTTTAAAGGCTCTAATTAAAGGTTTTTCTTGAATTATCCTTAAAATTTCAGCTCAAAAATATCTTATTTATTCTTATATATTTGAATTTTTATGATTTTTTAGATGTCAGTTTTAAAACTTGATGTGATTTCAGTTTGACATCCCTGTATTTTAGTGTTATGGTTAACTAGTCAAGTAATTAACCGAAGGAGTAAAAATGAAATTTAGCGCAAACAGTGGAGTGCCAATTTTTATGCAGATAGCCAATTCCATCGAAGAAGATATTCTTATAGGAGTATATGGTGATGAGATGCAGATTCCATCAACTACAGAAATTTCTGTTGGATATAAAATAAATCCAGCAACTGTACTTAAAGGAATCAATATTCTTGTGGACCAGAAGATTCTATATAAAAAACGTGGTGTTGGTATGTTTGTATCAACAGGTGCAAGAGAGCTCATCAAAGAGAAGAGAAGCGAGAGTTTCTACTCAGACTTTGTTAAGCCAATGGTAAATGAAGCAAAAAGGCTTTCTTTTAGCAAGAGATACATAATTGATATGATAAATAAGGAAGAAATAAATTGAAATTAGAAATTAAAAATGTAACAAAAAACTTTGGGACAGTAAGAGCTCTTAACAATGTTTCAATGGAATTTGAAACATCTCACATCTATGCCTTGCTTGGACGCAATGGTGCAGGTAAAAGTACATTGATGAACATCATAAGTCAAAGAATATTCCAAACATCAGGTGAGATACTGTTGGATGGACAGATCATCAAATCTGATGAACTTCTATCTAACATCTATCTCATGAGTGAGACAAGCTTCAATGGAAACAGAAAAGTAAAAGATTTATTCAAAATTGCAAAGATCTTTGATGAAGAATTTGATGTGGAATATGCCTTCACGCTTGCTAAAGATTTCAAACTGGATACAAACCAAAAAATAGCAAAGCTATCTACAGGTTATTCAACAATATTTAAAGTTATAATGGGAATCTGCTCATCCTGCAAATTTGTTATGTTTGATGAACCTATTTTGGGATTGGATGCAAATCATAGAAATGCTTTCTACAAAATGCTTCTCTCTCGTTTTGCAGAAAAACAAGATGAGGTGTGCTACATAATAAGCACTCATCTTATAGATGAAGTGAGCAGTCTGATTGAAAGAGCCATAATAATTAAAGAGGGCTCTGTAATTGTTCAGGGTGATGTGGATGAACTTCTTAAAAACTCACTGAGTGTAAAAGGCTTGAAAGCTGATGTTGAGAGAGCTACTGAAGATTGCAGAATTCTGGGAACAGATACAGTGGGCTCTGAGACAACAAGTATAGTTGTAGGTGATGTGAAACCAGATGATGGTGTTCAGGTATCAAGTGTTGATCTTCAAACTCTGTTTATCGAGTTGACCAACGAAGGGGGATTTTAAAATGAAAATCAAACAAACATATAAATTTCTAACATACGATAATTTTAAAACAATAGGTTTTATAATGCTGATTGTTTTTGGAGTGAATATTCTTAGTGGCATCATTGTCATGAGTTTTACAGAAGTAAGTGGTGGCTTTGTCAAATTGATGAACGATGTGACACCATCTTTCTCTGTAATGACATTGGTATTTTTCATCTATACCTTAGCACTGGCAAAACCAATTTTGGCTACAGGCAATCAATTTGGTAGAACACGTCTTTCAACAATGCTATCAAGTGCTCTGTCAATGATGACTGTCATTGCGGCATTTGCACTTTTAGCAAGTCTTGCTGGTATGACCTACCTAACATCAGGTAATGAAATCTTGGATCTTTATAAGGGTTCAATTCCAAATGGTGAGCTCTTTGTAAAAGACTTCTTTTGGATATTCTCCTCGTTATTCAATACATATGCTGTTGCATCATTCATAATTTCAATATGGAACAGAGTGAGACCTAGAATAAGAGCACTGATATTTGTTGGAATACCTGTTTTGATGGCAATGTTGATTCCAAGAATAGTTCTCAGCACCAGGATAACTGGAAGTAAGATAGCAGATATATCTCTTAGAATTTCAAATCTATTTGGCTATTCCTCTAAGTTTGGTGGTTTTGGATACAGTACATATGATATAAATGTTTTAAGAAATTTCTTATCAACCACATTTATAATCAGCATTCCTCTTCTTCTCTTGGCATATGCTATTTCAAGAAGAACAACATTGAATGATAAAAAGAATTAATTTATAGAGAAACTAGCAAAAAATATAAAGCTGCCAGATCCTATTTGAGAGTGGAGAGGCAGCTTTTTTGTTGTCTTGAAAGAATTTAAGTATAATTTATGTATAAAAAAACAACTCTGGAATCAGAGTTGTAAATGTATCGAGAGCGACGGGGATCGAACCCGCGATCTACGGCGTGACAGGCCGTCGCGATAACCATCTTCGCTACGCCCTCAAGACTTGCTTAAGATACTCAAAACACAGATTATTGTCAATGGAAATTTACAAAAAACATTATTTTTTGTTAATATTTTTACTTTGGATTGATTTTACGATGCAATCAGTTGGTTGGTAACTGAAGATGCAAGACATTATTTGTCGCATCAATGTTTGTATTATCAACAATAAATATATTTTCATATAAATCAAAAAATAAATTTTATTTTATGTCGTTAAATATATATAAAAGAAAAATAACAAATATATTATGTCGTCGAATGAAGATTGAACATAAGTTTTACAAAATAATAAATACTTTCAATATGAGCAATTATATTTTACATTTGCAATAAATGAAGGTAGTAATTGTAAAAAAGCTAAATAAATTTATAGTACTCTTGACATAACTAACAAGATAAACTAAAGTGGAAACATATTAAAAGAATAGGCTCAATCATAAATTTTGTGGGATTTTATGTGAGGATGGATTTCTTACATAACTTTTCCTACTTGCATCAAAGAGCTTTAGAAAGAAATAGTCATCATCAGAATAGCCAAAAGCCTTGCG
>JALNVT010000011.1 GCA_023231265.1 Sphaerochaetaceae bacterium | reverse complement strand
ACTACATGATTTTTACATATTATCCACACACATCAATCAATCTTTTGTAATAATATAATGAATGTCAGATATGAGATATGTTTTTCCTTTCGTTAAGTTTTATATCTGTTTGAAAGATTTCTAGTTTCAATTGATGTGAGGTATTTTTTTTCATTTTTCCTCATATGCAATGAAGCTACAGTCTTTCAAAGTATACATCAATATTCTGGATAATAGTGGAGGCACAGCAAAGAGGCAAATAAAGTAACAATATTTTTTTTAATCATAATTTTTTGACTCCCTAATTCCGGGGAGTCTTCTTTTTGGTAATTTAGTTATATTTATCTTGCATATTGCTTATCTCTATTCTACTATTTATCCATGAAAGAAGTAGAATATCAAATCAAAATAAACAGCCTCATAAATATGTTGCCACCAGAGAAACTCAGAGAGAAATTATTATCAATTGCTTACAATGTACCATCAAATAGATGGGAAGAATTTATAAGTTATTTTGATAATGATGAAGTGGAGGAGGGAATAGAAAATCCAGATGTGGATGTCATAAAAGATGGATTTGATAGAGCTCTTCTGTTCTTAGATGAAGTTAAAGAAGAGGAGATATACTTAAACAGAGTTTATGAGAGAACATCTGATTTAGTAGATGATTCCCATCTTGAAGATCCTTACAGAATAGAAGAGCAGATGCATGCCATCTTTCTTCTTGGAGATAGGCTTCTTGATGAGAAAAAATACAGCAAAGCTCTAGCTATCTATTCAAAGCTGAAAGACCTATACATTCCAATTGATGATGCTGAATATGAGATGCTATCATATTCACTTGAGGAATATTATGCAGATAGCAATAAATATGATGAGGACATATCACAAGTTGGATCGAGAGCCCTTTATTGCATATATTGCATGCCAGGAAACATGGAGATAAAAGTTAAGAAGTTCAACGATTATCTGAACTCTCCATTATGCAGATCTGTCACTGCAGAGAACTTCCTGAAAGAGAACGGTGAAAATTATCAAGAACTTGAAGAGTTCTTGCTGACTCTGCTTCCTGTTCTTTTTAGAACACCTGGAATCAAGAGCATCGAATGGATTGCATCTATAGCACCAATAAAAATATTGAGTGAGCATGTTGAAAAATATCATGAAATACACCCAAGAATTTTCAGAATACTAATGCAGAAATGCATTGAAAATAAGCAATACAAAGAGGCTTTCAGCGTTGGTAATAAGGCACTGGATATGATCGATATTACCTTGATTGAGAGATCAAAGACTGCAAACCTCCTTCTCTCTGTCTCATTGTACCTTCGTGGTATGATAGATGAGGATGATGTTGAATCCTACTACTATTCAGCTTCTTCCTTCAATTTGGAGAAAAATGAGGTTCTATATCTTTATGAGAGATTTGCATCAAGAAGTACAATGAACAACTTTCTCTCTCTGTATAGAAACATAAGTGAGAATGTGCTGCTTAAGAATCGACTGTATGATTTCTTAAAAGATGACAACAATGTTTTGGTAAATGAAGAGGAAGATGCAGAGTTCATCACAAATGTTATAAATCGTGATGTCATCTTTCTTGGAGAATTTATATTGAATCCAAGTCTTAAAACTCTCAGCATCATGAAAACAAGATACAGCTCATATGATAGAGAGTACAAGAACAACATGATAAACATCTTTCTATTGTTCTTGGCACAGAGAGAGAGGGAAATTCCTTATCTGACATCAATAGCACCAGAGCAGAATGAAATAGGTTACACTCCAAAATTGTATGTAAACTTTGATTTTAAGTTCACTACAGATATCACAGAGGGAATTCTTGATTGGATAAGTGATACTTTATTCAGGTCTACAGAAGCAGTATTGGAGAGCAAGGAAGAGAGGTACTACACAAGAGTTGCCAAAATAATAAATGCTCTAAATGATCTTCTCATTGCGAATGATGTGGAATATATGGATTTAAATGCAGTTGATTACTACAACAAAGAATACTCCAACTTCCATAAATTCAGAAAGGCTCTGAACTCTGTAAAGGAAGAGAGCTAGAAATAATTAAGCGCTGTAGCATTACAGCGCTTAATATAATAGATTTTTACAGTAACTTATCAGAAGTTTCCCATTTCATTTTGGCAATGCTTGAGATTGTTTTGTTTCCTTCTGTATCCTCTTTTTCAATATCGAATTTAAAAACAGATGAATCAAAACTTCCAGTTTTGCTGTAATTTCTCACATTGTTTTTATCACTGGTGTAGGTCTGCTGCATCCAGGAGGTATCGATGAACTGAACCTTGTGTGTATTTCTGTACTCATCATCCATCAAACTCATCATCCATCTGACATAGGAGATGTTGTTTGTATGCATATTAACATCAATATCATCATAAATTGAACTTACAGTTCTATTGGTTATCAACTTATCATCTTCATCAATGCTTATTTTTGCTGGATAATCAGGAGCCTTTGAATCCTCTTCATTGCTTGGATATCCATAGAGATCAAGATATGGTTTTGGAGGTATTGGTCTGAAATTTCTCTTTCTATTCAACATTGCCCAGAATGATGTTGATTCAAATAATTTGTTGCCATCATCATCGTAGCCAACGATTGTTCTTGGAAAGAATAATTTGTACTTGTGGTGAGCCCAAGTTTCTAAATGAACAACTTCTTTCCACTTGGCATACCTGTTCACCTCTATTATGTTTCTTAGAATGACCCATTCGAGTCCTTTTTTGTTTAATTCTGCAGCACCAAGATCTAGAAACTCTGAGTGTGTTGAAGCTATTTCCTGCATTATCTGAAGATACCAAACTAAATCTGCTACATTGTATCTTGTACAATCAAAGGCAGATAATCTGAAAGATTGCTTGAATACGTTGTTATCATCCATGTGTCCTGTAAAATCACTGACCATTATATTCTCTCCTACTGATATTTTGTAACGATACCAAATAATTATGTATTGTTAAATACATAAAAGTGTAAATTTTAACACTCGAGTTAGATTGTCACAATTTTCAATAAAACCCTTTAATTGTTTTTACGTATATTTCACATATATTTCACATAAGTATGTTTTAATATATTTATTGAATACGAGATTGTTTATCCTTTTATTTGATCCCGTATAGTTAAGTTGATTCAAGTAAGTTTGGTGTTTTTCATTGTTTCCTTTCTTTCTTGAATTGAATTACCAACAACATAACTCTCGGAGGTAGCCATAGGGAACAATAAGTACAATAATTTTTTTAATCATAATTTTCAGGCTCCCTTGCGGGAGTCATTTTTTTAGTTTTAAATATTGTTTGTTTCCTTACTGAGTCTGCTCTTATATTTTCACTAATATCAATAAAAAATATTTTGATGCAGTCTGACTTGATATCGTTGTTTGTCTCTGATGATATTGTTCAGCTGTTATTCATTGTATGTTTTGCCTCAAAGCCAATTTAGTCTTAACAAATCTTAAGTTAAAAATCATTCATTTTCTTAAATATACCTTTTTTCTGAATTTAATTAGTTAATTTGGCTCAAAATTTTTCAATGTTATTCCATATAGTGACTGATTTTAAGGTATAATTATCTGAATAATAGGGAGTGTTGATAAATGAAGAGCAAGTTACTTATAAAAATCATGTTGATATTGATAGTTCTTTGTTTGATCGTAATTGTTTATATCAATGCTAATAAGAAGCCCAATGTATTGAATGATATTTCCAATTATCGAATTTATTATAGAAAGATCGATGAAGATATTTTGAAATCCATGAGCTCTTATGATTTGAACATTGTTGAAGGATCTTTCTTTGATTCTGATGATGTGGAGTACTTGAATGAGAATGGTTCAAAAGTTGTAGGATATTACTCTGTGATGGAGATTGGAAGTTGGGATGCCGATCTTATAGCAAAACTTGATGACATGGATTATTTAAAAAAAGATGGTGTAAGAGTGAAGAGCCTATCAGGTTCAAATTACATTGGTGATATATTCAAATGTCATTTTCAAGATGCATTGATTGATTCAATCTCTGAACGTGTTATGGCGAAGGGGATGAATGGTGTTTTTTTAGATACTGTGGATTGGATTGATTATTATCAGAAGGATGAAATCCTTTATCCAATACTTCTTAAGGGATATGGAGAGTTTCTAGAAAAACTGAAAGCTAGATATCCTGATATAATTGTAATTCAAAATAGAGGTATCTATGCCTATGAGAATCTCAGCTGCAGATATGTAGATGGAATTCTATGGGAAAATTTCTCCTCTCCTTATATTGAAGATGATGAGGAAGCTATTGATAGACTCAAGAAAGTCAGAAGCTTGAGTCGAAGATACAACACAGCTATATTTACAATTTCATTTGATGAAGGTCATGAAAGTGAAGATTTATCAACAAAACTTGGTTGGGTTCATCTACAAAGTCAGATGGAAAATCGTTATTCCAAATGGGATATTGAAACTCATGGTAATGGAGAATAGATGAAAAAGAAAACTATATTTAAAATATTATGTACATTATTCTGTTTTTTATTCCTTCTATCTTGCTCAAAAGATGATGGAATGACTGATATCGATAGAACCATTGAAGACGATGATTCTGTTTATGATGGCATCAATGATACAGAGGTCAAAGAATTATATGTAACAGTATTGAATACTGAAGGAAGCAGCAAGAAATATGATTACACCTTGCAGCAGGTCAATGATAATTATACAGGCCTCTCTGGTGATGAAGAACCTGTTGTCAGGGTTATCTTCCAAGAGGGACAGAATGGATCCATTGAGAAGGGAAACTATGGTTATGGAATAACTGATTACAATGGAACAATGGAATTGAGAGGTCAGTCTTCAAGACTTGCTGAATTGAAATCTTATAAAATTGAATTGAATAAAAGAGCACTATGGGATGGTTATCAGGTGGTAAACTTGAACAAACATCCCTTTATAATATCAGAATCAGAAACAAACTCAGTTTTGATCTGATTAAAGATGTTCCCAATATAACAAGTTTGAAAACTCGATTTGTACACCTATTTGTCAAAGACTACAGTCAGGGAGATTACTCCCAACCCTATGTTGATTATGGCCTTTACACACAGTCGGAACGAATAGATAGAGATTATCTTGGCATATTGGATATGATGATTTTGACGTCTATTTCAGAAGGACAGCCTCTGGTTATTCTTGAAGGATGGGCAGCAAAGATTCCATTCATCTCAACGGATGTTGGAAGCTGCAGAGATATGCTTACAGCTGATGAATATGAAGGCGATTGTGGAATAATAACAAAATTGGCCTCTCCATCAGATACTGCAACTGCAATTCTAAAACTTATTGATGATCCTGAACTTCGTCATGAGATGGGGGAGAATGGAAGAAAGAGAGTTGAGAGACTCTACAATGATGATGTACTGATTGAAAGTTACAGAAAGATATATGAATCGCTTTATAAGAGCAATAAATAATTTTATTTACAGAACAATAGGAGAAGTATAGATATGGCTGGTATTGGATTTGCCTTAAAAAGAATGTTTAAAGATGACTCTTTTACAAAAAGAGGAATTGCTTATATATATTCTTCTTTTGTTGCAGCTGGTCCTTGGATCATAAGTGTTGTAGCTATAAATCTACTGCTCTTCTTCATGGAGGCATTGGATGTAAATGTTGATGAAAGAAATCTGCTGTCTGCTACAATAGTTTATAGTTTCTTGTTCTCTCAGTTGATAATAGCGCCATTTCAACTTGTAGTCACAAGATATCTATCGGATAAGCTCTACATGAGTGATTACAGGTATGATCGACCATCTTACATGGGATTCAATCAGATCATATTTTCAATCTCTCTTGTGGCCTCCATTGCTTTTTATTACAACAAACCTCTGCCTTTTTACTACAAAACAATGTCAGTATATCTTTTTGTAATAATATCGATGATATGGGTAATCATGATATATCTGAGTGCTGTTAAGAATTACAAACTGATTGTGAATGCTTATCTAGCTGGAGCACTGATATCTGTTGGTTTGATGATTCTTCTTGTCAGAGCTCCCCTTCCTTTTGGAGAGTTTGAAACTGCATCCAATTTCCTATTTGCTTATCTGATGGGATTGAGTGTTGTCTTTTTGATATTTTTATATAACTTTCTATCAACCTTCTTCTACGGAAATGGATATAAATTTGATTTTCTGAGATACATTGATAAGTTTTCAAGCCTGTTTTTTATTGGACTGTTTTACACCAGTGGTATATGGATAGATAACATTCTCATGTGGTTCAGTAAGTTGAGTCTCGTGATTCAAGAGACCTACAGATTTGCTCCATTCTATGACAATGCAATCTTTCTTTCTTACCTGACCATAATTCCATCATTGGTTCTATTTCTTGTATTTGTTGAAACCGATTTCTACAGTACATACAAGAATTATTTCCAGAAAGCCAATGGAGCTGAGACATATGGAAAGATCAATATAGCTTATCATAGGATGAAGAGATCTCTGAACTTCAATCTGTTCTACTCTTTTGAGGTTCAAACTCTGATCACTCTAACAGTGGTTCTTCTTGCAAAACCAATATTCAAGATACTAAAAATAAATTACGTGATAAGAAACATCTTCAAAATAACTGCCGTTGGTTCACTTTTCAACATTCTCTTTTTTACAGTGATGTTGATACTTCTATATTTTGAATTGAAGAAAAGAGCGATGCTTGTTGCAACCTGCTTCTTCTTCTCCAATTTGATTTTTACCATATACTTCAGATCCAAAGGAGCTGAGTTCTATTGTTATGGCTTCACAGTAGCCTCAATCATAACGTTCATATTCAGCATGATTCTTTATGAAACATTCATGAATAGGGTCAACTTTGTGACATTTACAAGACAGCCCATTTACATCAAAGAAACTACAGGTTTCTTTGTAAGATTGAGTGATAGAGCAAATAAAAGGGCTGAGGCAAAAAGAATAGCAGATTTTAAAAAAGCAGAAGAAGCTGTAGCTTCACCTCCAGAGGATTGAGATGATTGAAAAGCTCTATTGAAGATTGAAGAAAATAATTAATTCAATCGATTTATCACCGAAAGTTCACATAAATTTCACATAAAAATTCTATATTATGGTACACAACTTCGGAATTGTTTTTCCTTTCGTTAGTTTCGAGTTGTACATTTATATCTATCTGATTGGGTGAAGAGGTTTTTCATTTTTATCTGAATCCAATTAGATAGTTTTATAATGAAAATAAATTAAAATATATATATTTATATGGATATAACTATTAAAATAATCGGCCTTATTTCGCAAATTACAAGCTCTGACTCTCACGTTATGTGAAGTCAGCTTGTGATGGTCCTCAAAATTGTAAATTTACGTTTTTTTTATAAAACTTTAAAATTAAGAATTTATAATGACATAAAATATTGTATCTACACGAAAATTACACAAACTTTACACTCCAAGTTCACACAGACTTCACATTAATATTGTAGTATTTATATATCAAAGGAACAGGAAGCAATTCTTAAGTACTTGATGTGAGATAATGATATAAGATGGAATTAGTCAGCCATCTTATGAGCCGACTTAGATTGAGCTGTTATTATATTGGCTTTACATCTAAGATAATATTTTAGTGGGAGGCCGTGCCTATAAGTAGCAGATAATTTTCAAATAGTTAAAAACCATATATAAAAGGGGCCTGAATAAGGTACCCTTTTTTTACGAAAAATAAGAAATTTGAATTTCAATAATTCACATACAATTCAAAATCTATGGATAGACTTATTATATTGATAATGAACAGTAGGAGTTCTATATGAAATATAATAAATTAATGATTGCATCTTTCACAGCAGCTGCCATCATATTTTCAGCAACAGTTGTGAGCTGTGGATCAAGTTCTACAGATGAAGTGGTAGATACTGAAGGCAGCACAGTTATGAGTCAGGAGAACAATTATCTTCCTCCATCTCCAGGAGTGGGAAATACTGGCTCTGATGGAATAAGCAAGGATCAAGGACAGTTTTGGTCAAGTTACTATGATTTAGTTACATAAGAGGGCTCTGTTGCAAACATCACAAACACCACTTTTGGTGTGAATGAAACAACAGGACATATAAAAGGTTATCCATCTGATGGTGACAATCCAATGGCAAAACATGTGAGAGCTGTAAGTGGTTCAACTTATGGAACTGCATATACTTATACAGCAGTAAGCAATGACTCCTTCAATAATCAGAGTATTGAAGCTACAGCAGAAAATCCTTTAATCGACAATGGAGATGGTACCATTACAGATACCTCAACTGGCCTTATGTGGATGAAAGATGATGCACCTAACACAATGGAATGGAAAGATGCTCTATCATATGCTGAGAACTTAGATTATGCAGGATATACAGATTGGAAGTTACCAGATGTCAAAGAGCTGCAGAGCATTGTAGATTATACAGGTGTCTATCCAACTCTTGATGAGAGCTACTTCAACATCACCGATTTTGAAGAGACAAACCCAAACTATTATTTCTGGACAAGCACATCAGCATACTTTGGTGGAAACAATACTGATTATGGATATGCATGGTATGTAGCATTTGGATTCTCTGTTGGAGATGAAACTGATACTCATGAGGCAGGAGCAGTACGATTCTCTCCAAAATATGTTGGTTCCCCATTTGAAGGTGAGGGTGGAGATAACATCACAAACAGTGTGAGAGCATGCAGAATTGATGAAAGATATTATGCAGATGCACCTAGTAAGGTCATCACAACAGGACAGAGTCAATCATACGATAATGATGGTAATGTAATATATCCACAAGAGGGTGATGAATATTATGGTCAGGATGCAGTATATGAAACAGTTCCTTTCAGCTTCACTGATAATGGAGATGGAACAGTAACAGATAACAACACTGGTCTTGTTTGGCAACAGCAGCCATCAGATGATCATCTTTCTATAGACAGCACATTAGAATATGCTGATTCATTGGAACTTGGTGGAATTGATGATTGGAGAGTGCCAACTCTTGAAGAATTATATTCACTTCAAGATTACTCTGAAGGCTGGCCATATGCAGACCTAACTTATTTCTACTTCCCATCAGCTGCATCTGTACCAAACGTTCCAGGTGGCCCTCAGGGCGGTGATCCTCAAGGTGGCGGTCCACAGGGAAATTAAGCAAATCTTTTAATTATGAAGATCTATATGTTTGGACTCCTAGAAATAGGAGTCCAATTTTGGATAGGTTTCTTTTAAGGAAAAATAAGCAAATCGAGGGAGATGTAGATGTATAGAATTTTGATTTCAGATGCTGAACTTTGGATCAGAAGATATCTTGTTAAAACAATTCCAACATTGAATTTAGATTTAAAAATAGTTGATGTTTTTGATAATGGGCAAATTGCTCTTGATGAGATAAAACTGGGGACTATTGATATTGTTATCTCAGATATAAGGTTGCCTACAATAGGTGGCATTGATTTGGTTAAGACCTCTCATGATATGAACCTTGAAACAAAGTTCATCTTCTTATCTGAATATGATGATTTTTCTCAGATAAAAAATGCAATGAAAATTGATGATGTTGATTATGTTTTGAAGCCTATTGAAAAAGATGAATTGAAATCAGCCATAGAGAGAGTTTGTCTGCAGATAGAGCTTGAAAAGTGTGATGATTTACTTGATGGCAAAATTCTTGATGATATCTATAAAATATTGAGGAACTTTGTAATTGATAGAGATGAGAAAGAGTTGCTGAAGGCAGATAGAATATGTGAAGAGAGCAATATAAAATATAGCAGCATGATGTTATCTGTCGTTCAATCAAGTACAAGGCTTCTTAATAACAAAGAGATAGAGGATATCTTCTATGAAGCTCTGAATAAAAGTTATGGCGAAGATAAGATGATTGTTATATCAACCAGCAGTTCAAACCTGTTCATATTTCTGTTTCATAAAGGAAATGATATTTTCCTACCATTTATTTCTGATTCCCTGCATCAGGATATTGAGAACTTAGATATGAAATTGCAGTCTATAATTGAACTCAGTCCTTGGTTTGATGAATTTCATTCTCTTCCTCTTATGTTAGAGAATGTCGAAAAAAAGCTTGAAGCCAAAAGATATGAAAAAGAAAAAGAAAGAAAGATTGAAAGTGAGGAGCTCGATGAAATAGAATCAAAACTTATTGGATTTATAATCTCTCATGATTCAGCTTCTTTTTCAAAATACATTGAGAATTTAAAAGTTGATGATGAAGACAGCAAGTTTGAAGTTGATTCTTTTCGTTTGATGCTGTTCTCTCTCACAGGTGATATCATAAAGTTACTTGATGAGGAAGTTGATGAAAAAAAGAACAGCTACATAACAGAAGGATACGAATTCTGTGTCAAAATCTACAATTATACTCAAATAAATCCTATGATAGATTGGATGTCAAACTATGTAAATGATGTAATTTTATTCTTATCACAAAATGAAGTATTCAATGCCAATCAGATTGTGGATCAGGTGCACAAATTGATGCATATAGAATATATGAATGATTTAAATCTTTCTTCCTTATGTGATAGATATAAAATAACTCCAAGTTATTTCAGCGGCAAGTTCAAAGAAATATTTGATATAAGTTTTGTTGACTGTCTCACTGATATACGAATAAAAGCTGCAAAGGAACTTCTTGAGAATACATCTTTGAGTGTAAAAGAAATAAGTAAGAATGTTGGATTCAAGAATTCTAAATATTTCAGCAAGGTATTTGCATTGAATGTAGAATGCACACCATCACAGTATAGAATGGAAAAAAGAAGCCTCACCTTCAGATAGTTTTAAATCCTTGTATGTTACAAGTTATGATTCAAAATCTCTAAAAGTGAGCCTGTGATAATTTTGTAAGTTTTACTGAGTCAACGTATCAACAAATTCAACATTCTCAACTGCTGCAATCTCTTCAATAACAGAATTGATAATACTTGCATCTTTAACTTTTATAGTTATAAATGCTTTTGTGACCTTGTGGGCTTTATTCATCTCCATATCAACAATTGTCATTTTGTTGTTTTCAAATATATCTGATATAAATTTGATTGTACCTTTCTTTCTGAACTCTGCATAAAATATAACCCGAGTATATTTACGCATATATTTATGTTCAAATTTTCCTAGAACAAGTTCAACAACCAGTACTGCGAATGTACCTGCTATACCACCTTCATAGTAACCAGCACCGAGACACAGACCAATGATTGCTGTTGTCCAAAGACCAGCTGCGGTGGTCAATCCTTTGACATCCTTCCTTTTGGTGATGATGATTGTACCAGCGCCAATGAAACCCATTCCAGCTACAACTTGTGCTCCGAGTCTTGCAAGGTCGGTAAACATACTCATCTCTAAATATAAATATTGAGATGTCATGGTGGTAAGTGCAGATCCTACGCAAATTAAAATGTGAGTTCTAAATCCTGCTGGTCTACGTTTGCTCTCTCTCTCAAGTCCAATAAATCCACCAAACAACATTGCTAGAAGCAATCTTACAACGATAGATACTAAATTAAATTGTATTAAATAATCCATTGATTATGCTCCTATATTTCTTCTACATTACATATTTCATCAAATTCAGAAAGAGCCATGAGGATATCTGAATGTTTTCTAGCTGATTTATCCAGTTGCATATAAAAATTTGCTCCCATAAATGCTCTTTGGTCGTTGAAGTTGTTTATTACATCAACTTCATAAATTGAAATATTTAATGTTTTTGTCAACTCAATTACATGCTTCAAAGATTTTATTGATCTGAACTCTACATATACATTCATGTTTTTTGATCTCAGAAACATTGAATCTTCAATAACAGGAAGAAATAGTAAGCAAACAAATAGAATAGTAAATCCGATTATTGCACCTTCATAGAAACCTGCACCCAATGCTATTCCCATACATCCAGATGCCCACAACCCTGCAGCAGTGGTCATTCCCTTGATTTTATTTGTACCGGATAGAATTATAGAGCCAGCTCCAAGAAAACCAATACCATTAATTACCTGTGCTCCATAACGACTTACATCAAGTCCAACTCCAAGATTTTGGTATGAATCTTTCCATAAAGTGTGAACCATAGCATATTCATACTGGCCCAAGGTCATGGTCAATATTGCACCTATGCACACCAGCATATAAGTTCTTATGCCTGCTGGCCTCTGTTTGATGTTTCTGGACATACCTAAAAAACCACCGAATAGTATTCCCAATAACAATCGGACACCCAGTGATAATAAGTTAATTTCTCTCAATGTTCCTAACTCTAGCATCGAAACCTCTCTTTTTTCGTTATCAAGAGATTATAACCTATAATTTTTGTGAAAGATAGGATATTAATTTAATCTTTTATGAAAGATTTTTGATATATCTAATAAAAGTATACATAATAGGTATTTTTTGCATAGTAAGATTAGTTTTAATAACTCATCATTTTTATGGCGAAGTATAATTTTCCAAATATTGAGTGGCCTACCAAACAAGCATTTTAGAAAAAATAGCTACTGAGGAAACTGTTATGAAATACAAATTCAATTTTTGATATGATTTCTATTTAAAATTTATAGAAAATTTACTTATCTTGTCTTTTAATTCTCACTCATCAATTATCACTATTCCATATTATATCTTTCTGTGTTAAAACTTTGTCTGATAAATAAAAATTTGAGAGAGTAAAAATGAGCAGTTCATATAAGAAGGGAATTATTCTGATAATAATTTCTGCAATCATGTTTGGTATAAATCCAGCATTTTCGGTAATGCTACGTTCGGGTGGGATGAATTTACCAGCATCTCTTTTAAGTAGATTTTTATTATCTGCAATTATATATTTCTTTATGCTTGTAAAACGAGGTCAGCTGAAAGACGTTAAGATAATGGATTCTACAAAAGTCTCATTGTTGGTAGCTGGATTATTCTTTTTCTTTATGGCTCTGACTTTGCTTGCTTCTTATGCTTATATTCCATCTGGACTCGCTACAGTGATACACTTCACATACCCAGCTTTGGTGATGTTACTTGCAATTATTTCCAAACAGCAGAAACCTTCAATAGCGGTTGTTGTTGGTGTTGTTTTGTCACTCATTGCAGTTGCTTTGATATCATATCCAACGGGAGATGTGAGATTGAATTCAACAGGAATTCTACTTGCTGCAGTATCTGCAATTGCAATAAGTATATATGTCATTCTGCTCAATCAGGAAGGACTTAAAGACATCAATTCTCTTGTTATTGTTTATTATATTGCTGTATTTTTCTCCTTATTGATTATTGCATGGATGGCTGGTGAGATAATTGGAGCTAAAACATCACGTGATGTATTCGGAGAAATCTCTTTAGAGGTGATAATTGGAGCTCTTGGATTTGGAGTTAGCTGTGCAGTTGGAGTTCTGTTATTTGCAATTGGAGTCAAGTTAGTTGGTGGAGCTATTGCTGGTGCTGTATCAACACTTGAACCACTTACAGCTGTTGTAGTGGGAACTTTGGTATTTAAAGAACCTCTTCCTTCCACTTTTATAATAGCTGGTATATTCATAATTGGTGCAACAATACTGTTATCTTTGAAAGGTGAGACTGTAAATAATGAGTTTGTTGTAGATTGATTTTGGAATTTTCAAATTGTCATAATTAATATATTTAGAACTCATTGCTAAAGTTTTTTTACAAAAGTTGCCTAAGTAGTGCTATTATTTAAATATAACAGTGAGGTATATATGGATATAAAGAAAGATGATTTGGCATATTTGCAAGCTATTTATAGCTTTATTAAAAATAAAGATGGAGCTAGCAAGGATGAGTTGCTTGAATATCTTGGAGTCAGTGCATCAAAATTGGACGAGCTTTTAGATTACTTCATAACAAATTGCAAAGAAGATTTTGTTGAGAAAGATGATAAATATTATATAGATAGAGATTCGTTGTTTGATGATGAATTCATCCAGCTATTAAATTCCTTGGATATTGCTGAAGCTTCTTATGCTTTTGGCCTGTTAAAAAGTTTGAATACACCTTTGAATGGTACCCTTGATACACTTCAGAGAATAGTAAATTACAATCTTGCCTCAAATCAGAAAACTTTGATCAAAGCAGATGAAGTAGATCTTGATATCAAAAAAGATAAGTCCAAAAAGAAAAAGAAATCTCACAAGAAGGATAAATCTGATAAGAAGGATAAATCTGATAAGAAGGATAAATCTGATAAGAAGGATAAATCTGATAAGAAGAATAAATCTGATAAGAGTGAAGTTATCGCGAAAGATGCCTCTCATGAATTGAAAGATATATAATAACATCAATTTTAATTTGATTGTTATTGATGATAGAAAAAGATTTGGAGTGAATTCAGATCTTTTTTTTGCATGAAATAAAAATCTAAAAAAACCAAAAAATAACCTCATTCCATGATTTATGTAATAAAAAATTGTAATTTCAAAATTAATCAATATTTCCAAAAACGTAATATTTAAAGCATTTTGTTACATATTTAAGGTGAATGTTCGATAATTATACAGAAAAACTCATTTTATTACATATTTTTTGATATTGTACAATATTATAACAAAGTGTTTAATTAATAACACTATTGACAAAAATATAACGCATAGTTATATTAAGTTAACGCTTTATTAGTTTAGGATTTGAAAAAAACACACATACCCTAACTAAATGATATGGGAGATCAAAAGATGAAAAAATTATTAGTACTTACTATGGTATTGGCACTTTGTGTAACATCAGTATTTGCGAGTGGTTCAAAAGAAGCACAGGCTGCAGAAACTGAAAATACAGTACAACCTTTAAGAGTTGCAATGGAATGTGGATATGCTCCATATAACTGGACACAAGCGGATGACTCCAATGGTGCAGTTAGAATCGCAGATTCAAATGACTATGCTTATGGTTATGATGTTATGATGGCAAAAATTATTGCAGACAAATTGGGACGTCCTCTAGAAATTGTAAAGTTAGATTGGGATTCATTGGTACCAGCAGTTCAATCAGGATCAGTTGATTGTGTTATTGCAGGTCAATCTCCAACACCAGCTAGAAAACAGATGGTAGATTTCACAGATCCTTATTACTATGCATCAGTTGTTTTGATGACAATGCAAGATAGTGAATATGCTTCTGCTCAAGGCTTGAGTGATTTGAGTGGTGGTTCTGCTACAAGTCAGTTAGGTACTCTTTGGTATGATACTTGTTTACCTCAGATTGAAGGTGCAAAATTATTACCAGCACAAGAATCTGCACCTGCTATGCTAGTAGCACTTAACAGTGGAAGAGTTGATTTCATCTGTACTGATATGCCTACTGCACAAGCTGCATTGGTTGCTTATCCAGATATGAAGATCTTGAGCTTCGCTGGAACAGATGATGACTTTGTAGTTAGTCAGTCTGATATTGATATCAGTATCTCTGTATCAAAAAAGAATCCTGAATTGACCAGTGCTATAAATGAAATATTGGCTACAATGGATGAAAATGGCTACAACGAAATGATGGCTGAAGCAATTACAGTTCAACCATTATCAAACTAAATTATAAATAAAGGATAGGTAATAATTACAATGACTATTGCTGATATGAGTTTTATACAGCGCATGATTTATATTGTGCAAACATACAGTGGCTCTTTACTTAAGGGTACAGGCGTTACAATGGCAATTGCTATTATTTGTACAGCTTTGGGCTGTCTGATAGGTTTTGGAGTTGGTATTGTTCAAACAATTGAACCAAAGAGATCTGCAAGTCCTATCAGCAAATTTTTAATAAAATTTGTAAAAGTTATCCTATCCATATATGTCGAGTTCTTCAGAGGTACACCAATGATGTTGCAGGCTGCATTCATCTATTATGGTGCAAGCCAACTCTTTGGAATAAACATGGGCATGTGGAAAGCTGCTATATTGATTGTATCAATCAATACAGGAGCCTACATGGCTGAAACTGTTAGAGGTGGTATCCTTTCTGTTGATATTGGTCAAACTGAGGGTGCCAAGGCTATTGGTATGAATCACTTCCAGACAATGACAAGTGTTATTTTACCTCAGGCTCTTCGTTTGATAATGCCTCAAATTGGTAACAACTTGATCATCAATATCAAAGATACCTGTGTATTATCAATAATTGGAACTGTTGAATTGTTCTTTACATTCAAGAGCATTTCTGGAGCATTGTACACATACTTTGAAGCAGCTACTGTTACATTGATTATTTATTTCATTCTTACCTTTACATGTTCAAGGATAATGAGATATCTTGAAACAAGAATGGATGGTCCCGCCAACTTTGATTTAGCTACAACAGATACTTTGGCTTATACCAGTGGTTTGAATTCAGCACATGTTCCAGGAAGGGAGAGACTATAATGGGTGAAATATTAAATATAAATCATTTATCAAAAACTTTTGGTACAAACGTTGTATTGACCGATATAGATTTCAATGTCAATACAGGTGATGTAACAACAATTATTGGAGCTTCTGGTTCAGGTAAATCTACATTGCTCAGATGCATAAACTTACTTGAAACACCAACTTCAGGTGATGTAATATTTCATGGCATAAAAGTTGCCGATGGTGGAATGAGCGAGGAAGATTATAGAGCTAAAGTTGGAATGGTATTTCAATCTTTCAATTTATTTAACAATCATACAGTTTTAAGTAACTGCATGCTTGGTCAGATAAGAGTGTTGAAAAAGAGCAAGGCTGAAGCTAAAGAACAGGCAATGAAATATCTTGAGAAAGTAGGTATGGCACCATACATCAATGCAAAACCAGCTCAACTATCTGGTGGTCAGAAACAGAGAGTTGCAATAGCTAGAGCATTGGCAATGGATCCAGAGATACTTTTATTTGATGAGCCAACATCTGCATTGGACCCTGAGATGGTAGGTGAGGTTTTGGAAGTAATGAAGAAACTTGCTCACGAAGGAATGACAATGCTTGTTGTAACACATGAAATGTCGTTTGCCCGTGATATCTCATCTCACGTTGTCTTCATGGCTGACGGAAAGATTGAAGAGGAAGGATCTTCAAGTGATATCTTCTCCAATCCTAAAAGCCCACGAACTAAGGAATTTTTAACTCGATTTAGAGAAGATAATTAATAAAAAAAACGTACTAAAAAAAGAAGCAGTAAAATGCTTCTTTTTTTTAGAACTCTACTTTATTTTGGATGCAAGTCTCTTACTATATATGAACAGACCTTTCCAAATTACTGAAACTTAGAAAGGTCCTTATCATCACCAAAAGCTTTCTGACTCTGATGATCTCCATTTGTTGTTATTACAAACTTCTTTTTATCAGAAACAAGGTCTCTTAGAAGAGCATAGGGCTCGGTAACTTGAACTTCATATCTCATGTGATAGATGTGTCTGCACCAAAATCCCCAGTACAGCTTTGCTTCATCAGTGCTCAAGTTTTTGATATCTGTGACCCAATACCTTGATATAAGTTCCCAAATTGTTTTGAAACCTAAGCTGTGATATTCAGGATACCATCTCTTGAAGATCTCTTCATTGCTGTAATCAAGGCCTCCTGATGCAGACATTCCTGCACCAAGACCAATTATGATTTTATCAGAATTATCTATTTTCTTTTTTATTCTATCTAACTCACTTAAGTAAGCTTTCATATATTTTTAAATCCTCATCTTTGAACACATTGAATATTACATCAATGTCGTATTGTTTTTTCAGCTCTCTTACAGTTTCAACTGCACACATTGCAGCTTCTTTCTGTGGATAACCAAAAACTCCGGTTGAAATACAGCAGAAAGCAATGCTCTTTAGATTGTTCTCAACTGCAAGTTTGATTGACTCTCTGTAGCATGAGGCAAGTAGTTCCCTGAGTCTCTTGCTGAGGCGATTTGTAACAACAGGTCCAACTGTATGAATCACCTTCTCACAAGGAAGATTGTAGCTCTCTGTAATCAAAGCCTGTCCTGTCTGTGCATCACAGCCATTCTTCATCATCATGCTATTGCATTCTGCTCTCAGTTGAAGACCTGCGGCAGAATGGATTGCATTGTCTATGCAGCTGTGAAGAGGTATGAAGCATCCAAGCATCTTATCGTTTGCAGCATTTACAATTGCTCCAACATCAAGAGCTGTTATATCTCCTTGATATAGATATATTCCTCTCTAAACTTCCTGCATGTCTGATAATCTAACAATATTTTTTTCGATAGATCTTCCTGCAATATTTCATCCTGGATCATCTGCATCTCATCACTCATCGTTATTGGATAGCTGATGTTCATAAGAGCTCTCATGAGTTTTCTCTGCTCTGCAATGGATGGAGGTATGCTATCTGCCTCGCTGCAAGTATCTGGATTCATCTCCAATAGATACCTGTTGAATTTTATCAGTTTCTCTAAATAAGTCATTTTGTTCTCCTGCTTTAATTATTTTGGGTGCACAGAGGTGAGCCCAATACAATTGTGCTTCTGTTTGTCTTTCTTATGTATGTTATATGTTTTAAATCTCGATATTTTTGAATTCTACAGCATCTGATTGGCACTCTAAAGAACAGTTACCGCAGTGAAGACAGCTCTCTTGATTTATTTTGAAAGGAACAGATGATTCATCTATGCAATCCTGCGGACATGCTGCAACACATAGACCACAACCAATGCAGTTGTCATTTATTATGTATTGCATTCTGTAAGATTTGATCTCTCCAAATTTGAACGACTCTCTTCTAATTGGCTTTTTAGAAAGATCAAATAACTCTCCAGAGCCACTGTAGATCTGTAAAACAGTAAGAGATTCTCTGCTTCTTTCAGTTGGATATATCTCGTACATGTACTTATTCTTTTCGAACAGAGAGTGCAATTTTTCTCTTCCAATATCTTTTACATTTCCTCTAACTGATATAGAAAGAGAGCTCATTGTGTTCTCTCCCTTTAAAAGAGAGAGTGCTATATATTTTCGTTTTATGAGTCTATCGCAGAACTTCTTGCCTTTCGCAGTGAGGAAATAAAGTCCTTTTTCATCCCAATCCATCATATCTATAACACAGGTTACAGGTAACATATCATCATCAACTGTAGCAGCTGTTGAGGTGTGAATGTCTTCAACAATGATTTTAAAAAATTCTTTATAGTTCATATTATCCTCCATTTAAAAGTAAGAAGTTCTTCTTATAAATTACTTAACAGGATGCTGTTTGTAATATTCCTTGATGCTTTTTCTTATAGCTTTTTTCTCACTCTTTGAGAGTGGAGATTTAGCTTTGATTGCATCCTTTGGACATACTGAATAGCAGCTACCGCATTCATCACATCTGCTACCATCAATTGTGTATGTCTTTCCTGGTTTTATTGCATTGAAGGTACATACCTTCTTACATTTTCCACAACCAACACATAGATCCTTATCAATTGAGAAACCAGGTTCTTGATATTTTGCTTTGTTGAAAGCAAATCTTGATCTATCTAGTTTGTGATCTTTATTCTTCTTTTCAAAGTCATAGTCATAAAGCTCACCTTTGAATTTATGAAGCACAAAAGTTGTCATTGTGGGATATCTCTCTATATCTTTTTCAAGAGGTCCAAACTTCTCAGGATCTTTCTTAGCCTTTTCATGCAGCTCCTCGAGTGATACACATCTTGTATCTCCTGATACACGGATAAAAAATCCAGGGGGAAAATATGAAAGTCCATCTTCATCATGATCTGCAGAACCATCATCAGCTACAAGAGCACACACTGCTAACTTCTGAGTTTTCATGAGCTGTGCATAAAATGGTTTCACTTTCATTGTTTGAAAATAAAGTCCGTTATCATCGTAAGTTAAAAAGTGGGCTATTCTGACCTCTGGATACTCTCCATCAATTGTTGAGAAGGTATAAGAATGCAACATCTCAAACTTTTCAAATACTTCTTTAATTGTCATATAATCAATCCTCCATAAGATTTGTGTATGTTCATATTATATACTGTTATCATGGCAAAGGTAATAAAGTTTATCTTTTTACAAAATTTGCAAGCATTGCTGTTTTGGGGTTATCTAAGATATCAATCCCTCCTGTCTCTATTATGTGTCCCTCATGCATAAAAATAAAGTGATCTGCAGTCTTTCTCAGGAAATCCATCTCATGGGTCACAAAAACAAATTGAGAGCCTTTGTTTTTCAAATCGAGAATGGTGTCCAATACCTCTCCTGTTAGAAGTGGATCTAGAGCTGCAGTGGGCTCATCTAAAAAAAGAAGTTCAGGGTCAGTTGCTATGGCTCTTACAATTGAAGCTCTCTGTGCTTGTCCTCCAGATACCTTTGATGGAATCTTATTTGCTATCTCAATGAGATGAAAATCATTCAAAAGTCTGTCTGTCAGAATATCTGCATCACTTTTGTCCATACCTCTCACTTTATTCAAAATAAGAAGAATGTTATCTCTGATGCTCAGGTGAGGGAAGAGACTGTGCTTCTGAAACACAACACCAATTCTGGATTGATAAGAATGAACCGTTGACTCATCAATTTCACTGCCATTCACACAGATATAACCACTGTCTGCCATCTCAATTCCACTGAGCTGTCTCAAAAGTGTTGATTTTCCACATCCTGATTCTCCAATTATTCCAACAACTTTGGCATCTTTGATCTCGAGTGATATATCTTTCAATACCACCTCTTCATCATAAGATTTTGTCAAATTTTTTATCTTTATCTTCATTATTTTGCATACCTCTTTCCAAGACCAGAAGCCAAAACAGATAGAGGAATTGTTATCATAAGATACATCACCCACATTATCAAATAACCTTCAATGCTTGCATAGTTTTTGTTCGAGATGACTGTTATCACATAGCTTATCTCACTTATAGATACAATCTTCAAAAGAGCTGAACCTTTGATTATGCTAGATAAATTGTTCAGCATTGCTGGTATCAATGGCCTTATCATTTGCGGAAGTATCACATAGCGGTATCTTTTGTAAGTCGAAAAATTATAAAGATTCATAACTGTATATTGATCCTCATCGATAACAGCCGATGAGCTCTCATAAGCATTTGCTACGTACGGTATCATGTAGCATGTCAAAGAAAGAATCCCGAGCATGAATTTTGAATTTATGTTGAAGAAGATTCCAAATACATAAACAATCAAAAATATCATGACAAGAAGAGGAGTTCCCATAACAATCTCACCAAGAGAGCTGAAGAATGTTCTTATGAATACATTCTTTGATTTCATTGCTAGGTAGAACAGAAATCCACCGACAACTGAAAATAACAGAGTCATAAGACTTATTGCCAATGTCGTGAGAAGAGCAGATACAAGCTTTCCACTTTGCTCCAAAATCAGAGGATAGTTCAAGTTATCAGTGGCATTCAGAAGAATTGCTGCAAACATCAAGAATATGGCTGCATATGCTGAAATCTTCTGAGTTTTGTCAGATAATTCTATTAATTTCAACTTCTTCTGCTTATTTCGCTGGTTTGCTGACGATGTAATCAAGTCCCAACTCATCACTGTAGAAGACTTTGTTGATTTCGTCATCGTATTTCTCTGCAAGTCTCTCATATAATCCTCCATCTTGATACAATGTCTCTATAAATTCGTTGGCTCTTTCAACCATCTGTGTGTTGCCTTTCTTGAAGGCAAAAGCTGATGGGGTTGAATCTTCAATTCCCAGATAAATTTCAGTGGTAACTGGATTTGCATGGTGGTCTCCAAATACAACATAGGAGCCAACTATTGCATCACTCTGTCCTGTAGCTACCTCCATGATGGCAGTTCCTATTTCTGTTGCTTCATCTGCTTCAACTCCATAACGACTTGGAATGATTGTTCCAACAGTTCCACTCAATCCTATGAATTTGGCACCATCAATGTTGAAGAATTCAGAAGCAGTCATCTCATCTGTTACATTGTTGTTGTCGTAAAAGTCTTTGTTTACAAGAACAGGTGTTCGTCCATAGCGATATGGGATTGAGAAATCAACACTCTTTTCTCTTTCTGGAGTTACGGAAATATCGCTAATCCCAACATCTACCTCACCTGTTTGAAGAGCTGGAATCAGCATGCTGAAATCTGTATTTACAATCTCCACATTCATCCCAAGGTAATCGCCAAAAGCTCTGGCAATGTCTGGTTCAAGACCTGTTGGATTGTTGTTCTCATCTTCATACATGAATGGAGGGAATTTTAAATCAATACCAACTCTCAGTGTATTTTCATCAGATTCTGCAGTTGTTTCTTCTGTCCCACAGCTCATCAAAATGACTGATAAAAGTATTGTAAGTGTCATCAGCTTTATTAAATTTTTCATTGTTTTGTTCCTTATTTCTGTATGTAAATATATATGCTTGATAGATGAAAAAGAATATTAATTGAAGTCTAAAAATTATAAAAATGAAACCTTTATGATTGAATATTTGAGTGCAAAAGATATAATAGGGGTAGGTAATAAAAATGTCAGTTAAAAAAATTAAATTTAAAAACAGAACAATCAGCAATCTAAATTTTGAGATAAACACACTGAATAACTTTTTTGGCTCACGTCCAAAAGCTATTTTTGAGACTGATTTCAGAACAGATTTCTGGTTTCTGATGTATATCATTGAGGGAGAAGGTCATCACATAGTTGACTTCAAAGATCATCACTATCATTCAGGAGACCTTCTTGTGGTTGCAAAAGATACTGTTCAGTCTTTTCGTGTGAATTATGATGTAAGAGGTTATATAGTTATAATCAATGAACCCTTCTTCTATGAGAGTGGGGACAACATAGATATGGAGCTGATGGCATTCTTTGAGACACCTATAGGAAAACCAATTATAAACCTCAATATGAAAGAGGATGAAACATCAAGAATTTTGATAGATTTGATATATAGAGAGTATCAAGAGAAGAATGAAAATGGATACAAACTGATAAAGAGTCTATTTCAATCTTTTGTTTTTGCCATAAGGTCTGAGAATGAGGATCTGATAAATGAATATTCTCCATCTCTTTATCAGCACTACTATGATTACAGAAGTCTCGTCAACAAAAATTACAATTCATTGAAGACAGTTGATGAGTACTCCAGTATTCTGGGACTCTCTAAGAAAACGATCAACAAAGCCTGCAGAGCCTGTGGTGATGTGAGTGCAAAAACATTGATTGTCAACAGAGTCATACTCGAGGCAAAAAGATTGATTGTTCAAGATAAATTGAAGATGTATGAGATATCAGATGAGTTGGGGTTTGATGAGCCAGCTAATTTTGCAGGATTTTTTAAGAGATTCACTGGAATGAGTGTTAAGAGCTTCAAACAGACCCAGAAAAAAAGCAAAAATAGCAATATGTTTGGATAACTTTCAGATTATTCTTTGACTTGTTATTTGTTTTACCTGTATAATAATAGAAAATAAAACAAAAAAAATTATATCACGCAATCGGTTAAGCATTTTTGAAAATTAGAATATATATTCCAATTTATCATTTAGTAAAAATTGTATGTTGTTCTTTTTGTAGATCAATTTTGCACAAGTTATGGTTTATAAGACATAGGAAAACAAATGTATTTTAGTGAACTAGAGGATAATTATTCCCAGATCCTGATTCTCGCTGATCCTGAAACGGAACTAATTATGGATGCCAACAAGTGTGCTTGCACTCACTTTGGCTATACAAAAAAACAGTTCTCTTCAATGACACTTTCAGATCTATATCTTAAAGATAAAGAATCTGTTGAAGAGGACATAATTCTGGCTCTGAATAATAAGAGAAATTCATTCCATTATTCTTTGAAATGTAAAAATGGTGATGTGTTTGAATGTTCAATTGATGCTTTCTCTACAGTTATTGGTGGGCACAAATATCTTGTGTATACCATTGCTGAGACTTTGAATCAAATCTTATACAGCAAGGAAGAAACTCAAGACTTTGATGAATCGGATAAGTATGTTTTTATTTTGGACCATTCAAATAAAATTACAAGAGTCAATAAGAATATTCAAGAGCTATTCAATATTAAAGAGGTTGATATAGTTGGTAAGGACCCTTGGTTGTTATTGAAACACGTAAATCTAAAAATATATGAATGTTTCATAGCTGATATGATTGAAGGAAAACCATCATCATTTGAGACTGATATAGTATTTGGGTCAATAAAAAAACAGTACACAATTTCTGGATTCCCAAAATTTTTCAGGAATAATTATTTTGGTTCAGTT
>JALNVT010000010.1 GCA_023231265.1 Sphaerochaetaceae bacterium | reverse complement strand
GCAGATGCTGTATATCAACGATATCTTGCAGAGACTCAGTGAGGTTGACTGTGATGTTGTTCTCTTGGATAAAGGAATTGAGGACATCCTATTCTTCTGGAGAAATTCAAATGATTTAGAATTTCCTGATTGCAAAGACAACTCTTTTATAGATAAAGTTTCCTGTATGGTAGGGGACTCTCTCTCTGATTTGATTGTATATCTTGATGCAAGTGATGAAGTTCTTAACCTGCGAAAGACATATGATGATACAAGAAGCAGAGGCTTCTTTGATCAATACATTCAGAACTACAGAGAGAAAGAGAGAGAGTATTTCTTAGATATTGGAGCACATATAATTCAAACAGACCATCTCGAAGTAGATCAGATTGCTTTTAAAATTGAAGAGCTTGTATTGACGATGAAAGATAAATGAGATTGACATAGAAGATGATCTCTTGAGAAGCCTTTCAACGAAACTTTATTTTTAGTAGATGTGTTAAAGATAAAAATAAATATAAATATATTTTTACTCAATAAATCCTTGATAATCAGTGGAATTACCATATTAAAAAGTACATTTGATTCATCTTTCTCATACTTTTTTTATATATTAATTTTTAATAGCAATTGTTACTTTTTTTAACAATTATTATAATGGGGTAAATCGTTATTAGAGGTAGTGTAAATGAACAAAGCCGAAGAATTAAAAAAATGCAGTAAATCAAAACTGATAGAGACATTGTTATCACTTAAGTGTGATGAAGCAAAAGAAGCAGTCGAGGACCTTTTAGATAAAAATAAATACTATAACTTTTATATGTCTAGAATTGGCAATATAGGTCTTGATTTAATTGATGAAAGCTTTGGTGATCCTCTACCTCCTGCAGAATGCAAAGAAGTGGTAGTTGATCTTGTAAATCAAATAAAGAAGAAAATTGACAATTCCAAAGATGGCTGCAATCTCATGGTTGAGTTATACAAAAAGCAGCTGCTTATTGTTCCTTATGCACCATCTCTTCAGGAACTGTTTGATGTGGAATTTGCAAACCTTTTTGCATATTACGCACAATCTTGGAAGAAAAGAAATGGCCTCATAAAATTGATTTTCACAACAATAGTAGCACGTGGTGGAATTCTCATGCTTCCATTGATCAAAAAAGCCAATAAATATTTAAGTGAAGAAGAAATAATCATTATAGCTGAAAACTTAAAAAATGTTCCTAATAAAACAGATGGTATAAACAAGATCATTGAAACTCTTCAATCCTTTATTGAGATGTAGGTAAATACCTGATGGATAATATAAATAATGTGCTCTGGTACAGTCTTGGTGCGTTTGATTATTTTCTTGATAAAGAAGATAAGAACAAATCAGCTGTATTTGATAATTGTGATATAGAGACAATTGAGAATCAGATAGCACAGTTTCACTATACTGAAGAAGAGTGCGAATCTAAAAGAAAAGAAATAAAGAAAAACATTCAGAACCGACAGGTCTTTGATGAAAAACCGCCATTCAATAAGAAGCAGGTTGAATTTATTTGTGATCTTTATGATGGAGACGGATTGAAAACATTGACCTCGTTTGTAAGAGAGACCACTTTGGAGATAAAAAGTGGTGATTTGAATGATGATGAAGATGTTTTGAATGACAGACTGTTTAAAATTGAATCTTTTATATATTTGAAGAATGTTACAGATTTAGAAACCTCTGATCTGTTCGCTTTTTATTCAAAAGCAATCGTGCTTTTGAATTTGATCATCGATTCTTATTCAGATTCTGACAGAGACTTTTTCTATAGGTGTGATGATATAAAGCAGAAACTGTATCAACTCATAAGAGATTCAATTTTTGATATATATTATGACGGAAAAAATAAAAAAGATTTAATCTTTTGTCTAAAAACTTTTGAAATTTTAGATTTATTCACTATATTTAATGCAAGTATTCAGGTATTTCCTACCTCTATGGTAGACTATTTATTGCATGAGCTTTATGTTGATAATGAAAAAGATGTTTGGCCAATCAATAGATATCATTGTTTTAAGATGTTCCTCCTTGAAATGAAGGATCCACTTGATGATGAATATCTTGAGCTGTACGACGAGTATTTTCCTCTTGAAAATGATAATGCGTATCTGATGATGGCTCTGAAGGCTCATTACAATGGCGATGACTCAGCGACAGAGAAATATTTGAATTTAATCAACAGTGATAATTTGAATACAAATTATGAAGCTTTCTATTATGATTTATTGAACTTGTCAGGCGACAATGATTCAAAGAATTATAAAGATAGAGATGCTATATTGGATTTGATAAAGAACAGAGATAGAGATAATTTGAATGAGTATCTGACATCTTTCAACACAAATTCCTTGAGTGGTTATGCTCTTTTAGAATGTGTGAAGACCATGCTTGATGGATCAAGATATGATTCAATTGAGGCGGAGACAATACTGTATTGCTCTCCAATATCACTGAACAATTATTTGAGCAGAGATAGCAGTCTTATCCAGGATGATGATATAGCTGAGTTATATATTTTCTCAACGATCCTTCTGAATTTGAATTTAGTTGAGGAAAGTTGTATCTTACTCAGTGCATTGAGAGGCAGAGTCTCTCAAGCAAATGAGATTGTACTGAATACAATAGCTGTTCAACTTGAGATGAGCAGAAAACTTTTGGGTTATAAAAAATAGATAACAATAAGATTTACGTGATCGATTTAAAGGATAGTGAAATGAGTGAAGAATTAAGAATTGCAACTGTTGGTGACATAAAAATTGGTAAGGGATATCCTATAAGCGTGCAGACAATGTACGACAGTCCTGTTCCACATGATAAGAATAAATTGGATGAATTGCTTGAGAGAATGAACTCTTTGAATGCAATGGGATGTGATATCATGCGTTTCAGTTATCCAACAGATGATGACAGAGAGGCTTTCACATATTTAAATGAAAGATCCACAATGCCTTTGGTTGCAGACATTCACTTTGATTATAAGATGGCATTGGCTGCTATTGAATGTGGATTCAAGGCAATAAGAATCAATCCAGGTAATATAAAGCATAGATGGAAAGTAGATGAAGTTGTGAGATCTGCAAAGGAACATGGTTGTGCAATCCGTATAGGACTCAACTCTGGTTCCATGCCTGATGGAAGTGGCAGAAAGGCCGTCATCATGGTAGACAATGCTCTCAAATACATACAGTGGTTTGAAGAACTTGGTTTCTACAACACAGTTGTATCTTTGAAGTCAACAAACCTAGAGGAAACAACCGAAGCAAATGAATTATTTGCATCAAAGAGTAACTATCCACTTCACATCGGTGTCACTGAAGCTGGTTCTGTTGTATCATCGGTTGCTCGATCTACTTGGACGCTTGGAAATTTAATTACAAAAGGCATTGGTGATACAATGCGTATCTCCATTACAGGAAGCATCGAGGATGAGGTATTTGCCGGCGTTGAAATTCTGAGGACCCTTGGACTCAGAAACACTGGTGTCAGAATCGTGAGCTGTCCACGCTGTGGAAGAAACTCTTTCGATTCAATTGGCTTCTTGAAAGAAGTTGAACCAGATCTATTGAAATTGAAGAAAGATATATCAGTTGCAATAATGGGCTGTCAGGTCAACGGACCTGGAGAGGCCAAAGGTGCTGATTATGCAGTAACTGGTCTTGGTACAAAGATCTTCTTGTATAAGAAAGGCGTACTCGCACAGGAAGTTACACGTAAAAATGCTAGAAAGGCATTATTGGAGGTCATAGAGAATGGCGACTAATAAATTAGTCATTAAAGGTGCGCGAGAGCACAACCTAAAAAATATTGATCTAACTCTACCTAAAGATTCACTGATTGTTGTCAGTGGTCTTTCTGGAAGTGGAAAGAGCTCACTCGCATTTGATACGATATTTGCAGAAGGGCAGAGAAGATATGTTGAATCATTGAGTGCTTATGCAAGGCAGTTCTTGGGACGACTTGAGAAACCAGATGTGGATTATATGGAAGGTCTCTCTCCCTCAATTGCTATTGAGCAGAAATCAACAAACAAGAATCCACGTTCCATTGTTGGAACCATAACAGAAATATATGATTATTACAGACTTCTCTGGGCTCGAGTTGGGACTCCATACTGTCCTAGCTGTGGACGTGAGATCACTGAAATGGGAATTGATCAGATAATTGATTCCATCTACACCTATGATGATAATTCAAAAATTATGGTATCAAGTCCCGTTGCAATCGGAAGAAAGGGCGAGTACAAAAAAGTATTCCATGATGCTCAGCATGCAGGTTTCCAAAGAGCCAAAATTGATGGTGAGCTCAAGATGCTTGAGGATGTAACATCTCTAGATAAAAAGTTCAAACATAACATTGATATAATTGTTGATAGATTGGTTTTGAATGAAGAGAACAGAACTCGTCTTTCCGATTCTCTTGAAACAGCTATCGATATGAGTAATGGTCTTGTAAAAATAACATTGTTCACAAAGATGGACGATGGAAGTACCAAAGAATTTGAAGAGGTGTTCTCACAGAAGAACAGCTGTCCTCACTGTGGTATAACAATTCCTGAACTTCAGCCAAGACTATTCAGTTTCAACAATCCTTATGGAGCATGTCCAACATGTCATGGTCTGGGTGTTGAATCTCAATTTGATATTGATAAGATAATTCCTGATTTCTCTTTGAGTTTCAATCAGCATGCCATCAAGACTCACAATCCTACAGCATCATGGAACAACAGTGAATTCACAGCTCTTGCTAAAGAGCTCAATTTCTCTCTTGATACACCAATCAAAGATCTACCAAAGAAGACTTTGGATATAATCTTTAATGGTTACACAAAGAGAAAACTTAAGATGATTTTCATTTCAAAAGATGATGGAATGAAGCTTGAGCAGAGCAAGAAGTTTGAAGGTGTTTTGAAGCAGCTTCAAAGAAGAGAGTATCAAACAGGATCCCATCAGATGAGAGCATGGTATGAATCATTCAAATCATCTCATGTCTGTAAATCATGCCATGGAAAAAAACTCAGAGAGGAAGCTCTCAATGTAAGAGTGCAGGATAAAAACATCATGGATGTCACAGCACTATCTGTAAAAGATAGCATTGATTTCTTCAACAACTTGAAGCTTGATGAGACAAAGACAGAAATATCTAAAGAGATCTTGAAAGAGATCAAATCAAGACTGTCCTTCCTGCTTGACGTTGGACTTGGGTATCTGACTCTCGATAGAACAAGTGGCACCTTGAGCGGTGGTGAGGCCCAGAGAATCAGACTTGCAACCCAAATTGGTTCTGCTTTGACTGGCGTTCTTTATGTTCTTGATGAGCCATCAATTGGTCTTCATCAACGAGACAATGAGATGCTGATCAAAACTTTGAAACATTTAAGAGATATCGGAAATACCTTGATTGTAGTTGAACATGATGAGGCAACAATCAGAGAGGCTGATTATCTTGTTGATATTGGTCCTGGTGCTGGTATTCATGGTGGTTACATAATTGGACAGGGAACTCCTGATGAAGTAGCAAAGATACCTGAATCAATTACAGGACAGTTCTTGGCTGGAAAACTGAGCATTCCTGTTCCTAAAAAGAGAAGAAAAGGTTCCGGTAAGAAAATTACAATAAAAGGTGCAAGTAAGAACAATCTAAAGAGTGTCAATGTTGACATTCCTCTTGGAAAACTTGTCGTTTTGACTGGTGTATCAGGAAGTGGTAAATCATCACTTCTCAATGGTATATTGGTTCCTGCTGCAAAGAGAGCTCTGAATGGAAAATCCAACAACATGGATGGCTATACAAAGATCAGTGGAATTGAGAATATTGATAAGCTAATAAACATTGATCAAAGTCCAATTGGAAGAACTCCAAGATCAAATCCTGCAACATATGTTGGTGTGTTCACACCAATTAGAGAGCTGTTTGCATCTCTTCCAGAGTCAAAAGCTCGTGGATACAAAAGTGGACGTTTCAGCTTCAATGTACCAGGTGGTAGATGTGAGAACTGTAAGGGTGATGGTCAGTTAAAGATTGAGATGCACTTTCTTCCTGATGTTTTTGTTGGCTGTGATGTCTGTCATGGAAAGAGATTCAATCAGGAGACTCTGAACATCAAATACAAAGGAAAGAGCATATATGATGTTCTTGATATGACTGTAGAGGAAGCTGTTGAATTCTTTGCTCCAATTAATAAAATTAGAGTGAAGCTTGAGACCCTTCAATCTGTTGGTCTTGGCTATTTGAAACTTGGACAGAGTGCTCTGACATTGAGTGGGGGTGAGGCACAGCGTGTCAAACTGTCTCTTGAGCTATCAAAGAGAAGCACTGGTAAGACTCTGTATGTTCTAGATGAACCTACAACAGGTCTTCACTTTGCTGATGTAAAGATGCTTGTTAAGGTGCTGGATAGATTGGTTGATCAAGGAAATTCAGTTATTTTGATTGAACACAACCTTGATGTTATAAAAGTTGCAGACCATGTTATTGATCTTGGCCCAGAGGGTGGAGATAGAGGTGGATTGATTGTTACCACAGGAACTCCTGAACAAGTTGCAAAACATCCAACATCTTATACTGGTAAATTTTTAAAACCAATGCTAGAATAGCAAAATATGAAGAAAGTTTTAGCAATACTGTTGATATCAATGTTTATTATGGCAAATAGTTTATTTGCAAAATCACTTTCTGTATTGAGTGTTGAAAATGCGACAATGGACCAATTGGTGTTGATGTGCAGTGTCAGGAATCTTTCAATTGAAGGCTCCAAAACTGAACTGAAAAACAGGTTGCTGGAACTGATGATGACTGATGAGGACGAGAGTGAAGGTGATTTGCTCTTGTCTGATACAGATCCATCATCCATAACTGGTGCTACGATAGATGAACCTATAAACAGCAATCCTTATATATTGAAGATAATAAGTGCTCAGACACTTACAAAAACGGGGGATGAAGAGCCTCTTATAATTCTAGAGGGCTCAGCTCAGATAACATTTCAAACTAGTGAAGATGAGGATCCTCAAAAACTCAGTGCAGCTAAAATTGTTGTTGATTTAAAACACAAGAGATTGTCTGCGTTGGGTTCTGTTTCTTTTCAGAGCGGTCAGGAAAATGCCAAAGAGAATCTTCAGAACATTGAAGGTGAGATTGTCTCCCTAGATTGGAGTACTCAATATATTGATGTTGCAGGTGGTAGTATCTCGACCACAAGAGAGAACAGTGATGGAGAGGATGTGACCTTCACTGCCTTTTCAAAAGAGCTCTCTTACAACAGTGACATAAACTCATTCATCTTGACACATGGTTATGTGACATCAAATCCCGATACTTCCTACTCCTCAATAACCGCTGAAAAACTTGTTCTGCTTCCAAATGGTGATATGTATCTGAAAAATGCATACATCTCAATTGGACGTGTTCCTGTTCTATATCTTCCTTATTTTTACTCTCCTGGTGCCACAATGATTGGAAATCCATCAATTGGATATGAATCATCTCGTGGACTGTTTGTAAACACAACCTGGGAGATATTTGGAAAGTATCCATCTTTTGATACCACAGAGCAGAGCAGCTTCAGCACTCTTCTTGATTCAGATGATGACAGTGTTCTCTATCCAACATCTTCAATCTATACATCAACAGATGATATATCAGATTTGGAAAAATGGGCGACTGAAAACAACAACTATCTCACACTCATGTATGATGCATATCAGTACACCCCTTACAGAGATGACAGTGATAATGTAACAAGCTCAACTGAGTATGGAACAGATGATGATGTTGATGATCAAGCTTTTGCTGTTGGTTATGCAACTGAGTTGAATTTCTTTGAAGATAAATTGAGCATCGATTCTTTTTCGATGTTCTCATTCACATCTGATGGGGTTGATGGAGACATCACAGATTCATCAGATTTTCCTGAATTCAGATACGCTGGGGAATTTGATCTCAATTACGATTCAGATGCCATAGATGTCGATCTGTCAATGCCAATGTATTCTGATCCTTATGCTCTCAAGGCATATGCCAACAGATTATCATCTTTCTCTCTGAGTTCCCTGTGGAACACAGACCAAAATTTCCCAACAACTTATTCAAGTGATATAACAAGTTACGATTGGACTGTGAATGCAGATATTGATGTTCCAACAGATATCTTTGGTGATTACATTCAGAACTTTGAGATATCATCAATTGATGCTGATGTGGAATATACATGGGAGGAAGTTGATGGCTCCTATGGCTACAATGTAACAAGCTATACGATTCCAAGCATAGATACTGCCATCAATGGTGAGCTTCTCAATATAGAATTTGGTAAGAAAGCTGATGAAACAGATGATAGCTCTGATGAAGAGAGCTCTGAAGATGAGAATGCAGGTCTTCCTTTCTTATTGAGTGAGGAGGGACTTGAGACCCTCAAATATGAAAATTTTGATACAGATTCTGTCTTTGCAGTTCTGAAGGAGAACGAGGAGAGAGAGATAGCTGAAACAGCGGCTGCAAATGCACTCAAAGAGAAGTTCAAAATAGGGGAGATTGATAAACTCATATCAACTGATGAGAGCTCAAGCAGCTCTACAACAGGCTCCTACTGGAACATAAGTTACACTCTTGAGAATGAATACTCTCATGATGTTGACAGCATTGAATATGATAGTGATGGTGATATTGATTCATATACCGAAGAGACAACAAATGAAGCAGAGTTTGATATTGATTCTGTTTTGAACATAAAGCCAGATATTCTGAAGGTAAGCAGCAGTCTTGATACATATTACTCCTATCAGGACAAGACAGATACAACACAGGAGGTCACAGTTGAGACCTCAAACACAGTGACTGTTCCTTTCTTAGGACTTTCTTATTACTTCAATGCTGACTTATATGATTATGAATACAACAGCAGCAGCACATCAATCACAAATGATTATTTTGAATGGTCAGATGATTGGGTAACAAAGCATAAGGTTGCACTATCACATGAATTTGAGATAACCGATGATGTATCAATAACTCCAATTATGAGTCTGCAGCTACCTCCTCTTGATCTTACATTATCACCAGAGCTTCAGCTTGATGTGTTTGATTTTACCGATGATTTGGTTCTCGATGTTGATATTGACGGAACATTTGAATTGGAATCTCTCACCAATACTTTGAAATACAGCAGTGGATACTACTCTGCAAAGCTCAAAACTTACTATGATTTTGAAGACGATGATGATTATGATAGCACTTGGGATCCTCTGAAGCTCACAGGATCATTTACCTACAGCAACACCGATATCTCTCAGAAGATATCTGAGTCGTTTACATATTACGGTGAATATGATGATATAGATAATTATTTTGATAGCATAAAGACCACATATTCAAATGACTTCTTGACAACAGTTCTCAATTTCTCAACTGATGCTGATGACGATGATGACGATGGAAATGATACAGAGGTGACAGCCGATTATATCAAGAACACACTTGAATTTGATGATCTGCAGCGAATTTGGTGGAAAGGTCGTGCTGGATTTGATCTGGATACGAAGGCCATATTCAACTGGGATTTCAGAGATGAGTACTCAACTTATTTCTCTCTTGAAACAAGCCTCTCTTTTGAAATCGCAGAGTTTTTGGATGTGGAGTTCTCAATCACAACATCAAACTATGGTTTCTATAACTATTTTGATGATTCTGGCAACTTCTCATTCTGGTCGATGCTCAGTGATCTGATCAATTCATTCGATGTGTTTGGCGATGGAATATATGATACAAACTTCACACTTGAGGACATCTCTCTTGATTTTGTCCACTACATGGATGACTGGGATTTGCATTGCACATATTCAGGAAGCGTTGTATTATCTGATTATGAATATTCATGGAAACCTTCGGTATCGATATACTTAGAGTGGGATACCATCCCTGAATTGACACTAGATCAAACGTTCAGCGAGAGCGATGGCAGCTGGAGTGTGGACGATTAAAAATGGATAATTAATGATAAGAAATATAAAGTTTGATGATTTGGATAAGATGAGAATCATTTGTGGTCCAAATGATAGCAACATATCATACATGGAGATCTTGCTTGATTGTGAGATAATAATGAAAGGCAACACTTTGATTGTCAGCTGTGATGGTGAGGACAGGTTGAATCTTGCCTCTGATTTATTTGATTCTTTGAAGAAGATAATTGGTGATACAACAGAGAGCATTGGTGAGAGTGAGATATTCATGGAATATCAGAATGTCGTCAATGGTCCAAGCGTCTCATCTTTACTTGAGAACAAACCAGAGCTTGATGACTATCAAACAATCAGTGTGAACAACAAGACAATTTTTGCGAAGACAAACAATCAAAGACTTCTGATTCGTGCAATGGATACAGCTCAGATAACATTTGCAATAGGACCTGCTGGAACAGGAAAGACCTTTTTGGCAATAGCCTATGCTCTGTCCCAAATAAACGAAGGAAAGAAGCAGAAGATTGTGCTGACAAGACCTGTTGTGGAAGCAGGTGAGAGTCTTGGATATCTTCCAGGTACGCTCAATGAGAAGATCAATCCATACGTCAGACCTCTGTTTGATGCAATGGAGTGGATGCTTCCACCAGGTTCCATCACAAGACTTGAATCATCGGGCGCAATTGAAATTGCACCTCTTGCATACATGAGAGGTAGAAGCCTTCATAATGCTATAATAATACTTGATGAAGCACAGAACACCTCTGTTGAACAGATGAAGATGTTTCTAACAAGAGTTGGAGAGAACTCCAAAATTATAGTCACAGGAGATATCTCCCAGGTGGATCTTCCTCGCGGAAAAAGATCCGGACTTATACACGCATCTAGAATTCTTCGATCAATTCATGGAATTGAATTTGTCGATTTTGATTCAAAAGATGTTGTGAGGGCCAAGATTATCCAGAAGATAATTGAGGCATATGAAGTTAAGGAGAATGAATTTGAAAGGTAAGGATTATCATCCATTTGCTCAAATATTTCCAGAAAAAGATGAAGCAACAAAGAATCAGAAGGTAGCAATTGTAGTTGTCATACTGTCAATACTTCTGATAATGCTTGTAATGCCCTGGTTCATTGAGGGCAACTTAATGGGCTCAAGTACTGTATCAAATCAACTTAAAGTCAGACAGCTGGCTCCAGAGGATCTGTATGTCAAAAGAGCCTTTGAATATGAAGATGTCAACAAGACCAATGCTCTAAGAGATGAGGCCATCAAAGAGGTGAGTCCTTCTTTTGAGTTTGATAAGAAGGCAACCTATGATAGCTTCAGCAATCTAAATAATTTTGTTAAGAACTTTGCATCAATGACAAGCTCTGAAATGGTATCGTACCTCTCAGACCTCAATGATGATGAGCTTCTTTTTGTAAAAAGCCAATTCAACATACTTACAGCAGACCAAAAAGAAGAGATATCTCAGTGGTTGGATCAGATAGGCAAGATGGCAATTGATGCTGGCTTTGCCAATTCCTCTCAAATAATTGGTGTGGAGGAGGATGGTTATTCCTCTATAAAGATTGAGGGCACTGTTGACAATCTCTTTGATAAAAGCAACAAAGATTTGAAAAGAGATGTTTCAATTGATGAAATTTTAACAGCAGATAACATGCAGTCCTTTGTGGAGGACAAGATCAATGATTACAGAATAACAAGCACAGGTTATGATCATGAGTTGTTCACCGTTCTTTTGAAGGGAGTACTCAGCACAAATCTTGTTTACGACAGTGTTGTGACTTCATTAGAAAGAAATGAGGCCTATGAGAGTGTGCCTCCTCAAAATGTATATATTGCGGCAGGACAGAAGGTCCTTGTTAAAGATTCAATAATAACACAGGCTGATTTAGACCTGCTCAAGCAGGTTGAGATCAATAAGTCACTTTATTCAACAGCGCAGATCATATCCCGTGAGATTTTGATTGTCCTTGTGACTCTCATATGTTACTACTTCTTCTTTACATCCAACAAAGGCTCGTCAAGAAGAATGAGCTTCACTCTCGTGTATTTGATCATAATGCTTGCAACACTGCTTTTGACCACAGTTCTTATATCATTCAGTGATTTCTTCCATGCAACTGTACTTGGACCACTTCTACCTGTGGTGTTTGGGGCTCTGTTCTTGAACAATCTTACAGGAAGCAAGAAATTTGGTTTTGTATTCACTCTTCAGTATGCTTTTTATGCAGCACTGTTTCCAGGAACAACCTGGTTCACATTTTTCTACATCGCAACCATAGGTATATCATTCATCTTCTTGATCAACTATCAACAGGATAGACTTATAAACAATATATCGGTGTTGAAAGCAATGGTTGTTGCAATTTTGATGACAGTGCTTCTGTATGCGATACAGGGGTTCCCTTTCAATGATATTGCCTACAGTATTTTGAATGTATCGTTGAACTGTGTTCTGTGTCTTGGTGTTGAAAAATTTGCACTGCCTTATGTAGATAGCTATTTAAACATTCCAACAATATTTAGATTGAGAGAGCTTGAAAAGTTAGATGCTCCACTTCTTAAGAAGTTGAAGATTCAGGCAAACGGTACATTCAACCATTCAATTGGTGTATCTGATTTGGCTGTAGCTGCTGCTAAGGAAGTTGGTGCAGATGAGAATCTGTGCAAGATTGCAGCTCTTTATCATGATGTTGGTAAGATGGAGCATCCTGAGTACTTCACTGAAAATCAGATAGAAGGGGACACTTCAAAACATGATGAGTTATCTCCAACAATAAGTGCTGCCATGATTCGCTCTCACGTAAGATTGAGCGTTGAAAAATGTCGTGAGGAAGGACTCCCTTTTGAGGTAATCACTATAATCAGTGAGCACCATGGTAATGATGTGATATCCTTCTTCTACAATGAAGCAAGAGAGAAAGCTGGTGAGAATACGAATGTATCAATAGCAGACTTCTCTTATACAGGAAATCCACCATCTTCTAAAGAGAGTGCAATTGTGATGTTGAGTGATTGTGTTGAAGCAGCATCTCACTCAATCAAGGATATAACACCTCAGAAGATCAGCAGAATGGTTGGAAACATAATAAAAACTAAGTTTGAGAACAACCAGCTCAATGACAGTCGTCTCGATTTGACTGAGCTTAAGATGATTCAAACAGCTTTAGAGAAATCTTTGATGGGAAAATACCACACTAGAATTGCATATCCTGAAGAGGAAAAGAAAGCAAAGATGTTAAATACTACAAAAAATTAGGAATTTGTAGGATTAATTTAACATTTAATTAATTTTATGCTATATTTTAGAAAACTATAAAATTTTGGCTTACCGTAGTTCTTTGAATGAAAATAAGTTATGATTACATTTAATTAAATTTCATAAAGAATTTAATAATATATTAATGAGAGATAAATGAATACTATTGATGTTGAATATGATGCGGCATCCTACAGAGACATTGCAGATGAAGAGTTTGTGATCAGTTGGGTGAATCGCGTATTGGAGAAGGTTGAGAGAGACAATGTTGAGCTCTCTATATCTTTTGTGAGTGATGAAGAAATTAAAGATTTGAACAAACAGTACAGAAATCTTGATATGCCAACAGACATTCTTTCTTTTGTCCAAGGGGACAGCAAGGATGATGATGACTTCTGGCCTTGTGAAAGTGAGGAAGAAGAAGCTCAGGTCCTAGGTGATATGGTTATATCTCCTGATGCAATAAAACGCAACTGTGAAAATTTCAATGAAACTCTAGAAAATGAGTTAAAACGTCTTCTTGTACATGGTGTTCTCCATTTAATTGGTATGGACCACAAGACCAACGAATTCAAAACTGAGCCGATGCTCATTCTTCAGGAACAAATCCTTAATGATTTAAGGGAGATGGAATAGTGGGTATCTTTGACTCGTTTTTTAAGAATCAACCAAATAAAGTTAGAACAGAGCAGGATGAAGAGCTTGAAAAGAAGGAGATAGCTGAGCGTCAGACAATGATCAAGGGTATTTCTGAACTTGATGATTTGACTGTTCGTGAGGTAATGATTCCTCGTATTGATGTTGATTTCTTGAACTGTGATGTGACTCTTGATGAGTTCTACAGCATCATAAAAACCAATGGATACTCTCGTTATCCTGTATATGAAGATAATTATGACAATGTAATTGGTGTTCTCTATGCAAAAGATTTGCTTAGAAAGGGAATAAGAGATAGCTTCGATGTGAAGACATTGATGAGAAAAGCTTATTTCGTTCCAGAGAGCAAACACCTTGATGACCTTCTTCGTGATTTCAAGAAAAGAAAGGTTCACATTGCAATTGCTGTTGATGAATACGGTGGCGTTGCAGGTATTGTATGTCTTGAAGATATTCTTGAGGTAATCGTCGGTGAAATTCAGGATGAGTTTGACGAGGATGAAGAAGAGGAAATCAGAAAAATAGGTGAGCACACATATCTAGTTGAAGCTCGCTGCAGTATTGAAGACCTGAATGAAGAGCTTGATTTGAGACTTAATGAAGAGGACTTTGAGACCCTAGGTGGTTTTGTATTTGAGCTCTTTGGAAGGATCCCTTTAAACGGCGAAGAAGTCGAATATGAGGACTTAAAATTTAAAGTTGAAAATATTGAAGGACATAAAATCAATACTATAGAAATTACTAAAAAAATGTAGTATATTCATCATTGTAATAATTTTTACAAAATAACTAGTAAAAATATTTAAATGATTTAATTAGTTAAATATAGATAATTTTATATAGAATAGAGAGATGATGTTTTTGTTGCAGTTTGTTGCGATAAAAAAATATCGATTTTTACCCTGTATATCGTTGACCATATTGAAAGTAATTAGTATTATTTAATCATAAAAAATAACCATAAATCTGGAGGATTTATCCATGAAGATTGCAATTAACGGTTTCGGCAGAATTGGACGTAATGTATTTAAAATCGCTTCCAAAGACCCAAGCATTGAAATTGTCGGAATTAACGACTTAACAGACCCAAAGACTTTAGCACACTTACTAAAGTACGATTCAACTTACGGTGTATACCCACACGAAGTAAAAGCTTTAGACGGCGCTATCTCAGTTGATGGTAAAGCTATTAAAATTTACAGTGAAAGAGATCCAAAGAACCTTCCTTGGGGCGCTTTAAATGTAGATGTAGTTGTTGAATCAACAGGTGTTTTCAGAACAGCTGATGGTCCTAGAGGTGGTTACAAAGATCACATCAAAGCTGGTGCAAAGAAAGTTATCTTAACTGTACCTGCAAAAGACACTATCGACCAAACTATTGTTTGTGGTGTTAACGATGATACTATTGATCTATCAAAAGAAGCTTTCTCAAACGCATCTTGTACAACTAACTGTTTAGCTCCAATTGCTAAAGTTATTGTTGACAACTTCGGTATTGAAAAAGGTTTAATGACAACTGTACACTCATACACAAATGACCAAGTTATGCTTGACCAGCCAAAAGCTGATTTAAGAAGAGCTCGTTCTGGTGCTGTTTCAATCATTCCTACAACTACTGGTGCTGCAAAAGCTGTATCTCTAGTTATTCCTGAATTAGAAGGAAAAATGAATGGTTTAGCAATGCGTGTTCCTACTCCTACAGGTTCAATTGTTGATTTAACTTTCGAAACAACAAAAGATTGTACTGTTGAAGAAATGAATGCTGCATTCAAGAAAGCAACTGAAGAAGGCCCAATGGTAGGAATTCTAGAATACACTGAAGATCCAATCGTATCTCACGATATCGTTGGTAACAACCACTCTTCTATTGTTGATGGACTTTCAACAATGAAAATGGGTCCTAAATTCTTTAAGGTATTGAGCTGGTATGATAACGAAATGGGTTACTCAACTCGTGTTGTTGATCTAGCTAAAAAGATCGCTAAATAATTTATTTCCCTAATAAGGAACAAGCCTGCTCACTTCTTATGATGGGGCAGGCTTTATTTATAATAAGGAGTTTGTAATGGTTTTAAACACAATTCGTGACACAAATTTTGACAACAAAAAAGTTGTAATCCGTGTAGATTTCAATGTACCTATCAAAGATGGTAAAGTAACTGATCCAACTAGAATCAAAGCTGCACTTCCAACAATCAAATATTTACTTGATAATGGTGCATCTCTTGTAGTAATGAGTCACAGAGGTCGCCCAAAAGGTAAGAAATCTGAAGAATTCAGTATGGCACCAATTGCTACAGAATTCAGTGCTCTATTAGGTAGAGAAGTTAAATTAGCTCCAGATGTTATCGGTGACGAAGTAGCTAAAATGGCTAAAGACCTCAAAAAAGGTGAAGTTTTATTATTAGAAAACCTACGTTTCTACAATGAAGAAACAGATAATGATGAAAATTACGCAAAGACATTAGCTTCTTACGGCGATGTTTATGTAAACGATGCATTCGGCACAGCTCACAGAGCTCATGCTTCAACAGAAGGTGTTTCTCACTTCTTACCTTCTTATGCAGGTTTCTTAATTGAAAAAGAAGTAAAATTCATGGATCCACTACTATCTAATCCAGAAAAACCATTTGTAGCTATCATTGGTGGCTCAAAAGTATCATCAAAAATTACAGTTCTAGAAAGTCTATCAAAAACTTGTAACACAATCGTAATCGGTGGTGGTATGGCTTATACATTCTTGAAAGTTCAAGGTTATAGCATTGGTAAATCTTTATTAGAAGAAGATTATCTTGAAACAGCAAAATCTTTCTTAGCTAAAGCAGAAGAAAGAGGTGTTAAGGTAATTCTACCTTTAGATCATGTTTGTGCAGCTACATTTGCAGAAGATGCAACTCCAGTTTCAGTAGATGGCGCATCTATTGAAGGTGATTTAATTGGTATGGATATCGGTCCTAAAACTATTGCAGCAATTTCAGCAGAATTAAAAGATGCTAAGAGTGTTGTATGGAATGGTCCAATGGGTGTATTTGAATTTGATGCATTTGCTGAAGGTACTAAGAAAGTAGCATTGGCATTAGCAGACTGCAAAGGTATTACAGTTGTAGGTGGTGGTGACAGTGTTGCTGCTATTAACAAATTTGACCTAGCAGATAAAGTAAGTCACGTTTCAACTGGTGGTGGTGCTTCTCTAGAATTCCTAGAAGGTAAGACTTTACCAGGTTTAAAAGCTTTGGAGGCAAAATAATGAGAAGAGCATATATTGCAGGTAACTGGAAAATGAACTTAACACCATCAGAAGGTGTTAAATTGGCAAAAGAATTAGCAGAAGCTGCTAAGGGCTGCAGTGCAAAAGTAATGGTAGCACCTAACTTTGTAACACTACCAGGTGTTGCTGAAGCATTGAAAGACAGCGATATCATCGTTGCTGCTCAAAACATGAATGATCACACAAGTGGTGCATTCACTGGTGAAGTTGCTCCAGCTATGCTTAAAGATTTAGGCATCAACACTGTTATCTTAGGTCACAGTGAAAGAAGAGCAATCTACGGTGAATCAGATGCTTTGATCAACAGCAAAGTTTTATTGGCATTAGAAGAAGGCATGGATGTTGTTCTTTGTATCGGCGAAACTCTTGAAGAAAGAGAAGGTGGAAAACTTGAAGAAGTTCTATCTCGTCAGGTAACTGAAGGACTTAAAAATGTTACTGAACAGCAGATGGCTAAGATCACTTTAGCTTATGAACCTGTTTGGGCTATTGGTACTGGTAAGACTGCTTCACCTGAAGATGCTGACGGTGCACACGCATTAGTTAGAAGCATAATTGAAAAACTTTTCAACAAAACAGTTGCAGAAGAGACAATTATACAGTATGGTGGTTCAGTAAAGGCTGCAAATGTAAAAGAATTAATGGCTAAAGAAAACATCGATGGCGCTCTAGTTGGCGGTGCATCTCTTTCAGTTGAAAAGTTCCTTCCAATTGTAACTTTTGATAAGTAAAAAAATTCGGAGAGATTAAATGGGTACTTTAAATGTTGTATTGACAGTATTATTTATTATTGTCAGCATATTGTTGGTTTTCATCGTAGCGATTCAAGATGAACAGAGTGATGGAGTAGGTGGCGTCTTTGGTGGTGCTGCACAAGCTTCCTTCGGTTCCTACACAAGCAGTGTGGTAACAAAGGCAACTGCCATTCTTGGTGCTTCTTTTATGATTCTTTCATTGTGCATAGCATTGGTAAACCGTGCTCCATCTGATGATAAATTATTAGATTCTGTGGATACCAACCAAGTTCAGCAAAGTCAAACTTGGTGGGTTAACTCACCTGCAGAAGTTAATTAATCAGGACTTTTAAGAACTGATGATTAATAGTCCGGCCGCATTTTTATGCGGTCGGTTTGTTTATAAAGGAGATTTAAATATTATGAAAGTTTGTATTTTATACGCAGCTAAAGGTAAAGACAGTTCGAATATCAAGAAGATTGCTTCTGCACTTGCTAGAGGAATAGAAGAGCAAAACAACATTGTTGATTTAGTAGATATCAAACTCGAAGGTACTAAAATTATATCCTATTACGATTACTTAATTATAGGAACAGAGGCCATCAACACTTTTGGTGGAAAAATTCCACAAAATATTAGTACTTTTTTAAGAAATAGTGGTACTATTAGTGGTAAGAGATGTATGGCGTTTGTAACGAAAGGCGGTATAAGATCAGGTAAGACTCTGCAGGCTTTAATGAAAGTTATGGAATCTGAGGGTATGTATCTTAAAACAAGTGATGTTATTGATAAAGAAGCTATGGCTACAGCCATTGGTAAACGACTTCACATCGAATCTAATTAAAATTAAGTAGGAGAATTTTCCGGTTATGCAAAATTTTAAAGTTAAGAGACTATCTCTTATTATGATATGTTTGATTGTAGCATCTCAATCTATGTTTGCTGCAATGTCTAGTTTTGGTAAGCCTGCGGCTATCATTAAATTTAATGGTCAAACAATGGCTGTTACAACTGAAGAATTGGACACACAATATGCTCAAGTTAAAGATATCGCAGAACAGCAGGGACTTACAGAAGCAGCTGCAAAACAGCAGGTGTTGGAAGGTATAATTGACAACAAGCTTTTCGCTGCTGCAGCTAAAAGAGATGGTATTGTAGCAGATGATGACACTGTCAATAAGTTATTTGCCAACCAAAAGACAGTGGTAGAGAAATCTGCTGGAAAAAGTATCACAGAAAAGCAATTTGAAGATATGATAATTCAGAGTGTTGGGTCTGTTGACGAATATAAAGAATATCTCTCCTCTCAATATGTGCTTCAGCAGTACATAACAAAGATGAAAGGTCAAGAAATTCAAAATGCAGTTGTTCAACCAACTGATATTGAAGTAACAAACTTCTTCAGACAGGAAAAAACAAAGTTCATCAATCCTGAAACTGTAAATGTTGCCCAAATATTCATTCCTTTCAAGGATAATGATACAAATACAAAATCTGAAGCTACTTTAAATGATCTTGTAAAACAGCTAAGAGCTGGTTCAATCTCTTGGAATGATGCAGTAGCAAAATACAGCACCAATTCAAACGGTAAGGTTGATGGTGATATTGGTTGGATCACTCTTGATGATACTCAGAATGTTAAAACTATGATGGGACTGGATTTCTTCAATACTGCTTTTGAAACAGAAGTAGGACAGGTATCTGATGTAGTTAAGAGCACTGCTGGTTATCACATTCTTAAGGTTAAGAAACACATTGATGCCAAACTGCTATCAATTGATGATCCAATCAGTCCTGCTGACACAATGACAGTTAGACAATACATTATCAATACTTTGGCTCAGCAGAATGCTCAAGCAGCATACAACAGTGCTATCAAAGATCTATCTAACACTCTAAGAGACCAAGCAACAATCACAAAATTGATTTAATTTAAGTTATCAATTTTATAAAACATTCCTTATGATTTGTAGGGAGTGTTTTTTTTAGTTCTTGTTTTGCAAAATATCTATTTAATGGGATTGTAAGAGTTTCTCTCTTTTGTTATTATAATTTTAAATAAATTAGTAATAAGTTTTTTGATTTTTGAGGATTAAGCATGAAGACAAGACACATAGCACGTGAATTAGTGTTACAAGCATTGTATGAAATGGATGTTCGTGGAGAACTTTCAATCGACAACTATAGACCTAACTATTTCCCATGTCTAAGCGACAAGGAAATGGACAAGCTAGAAGATGAAGTTAAAATTTATGCTACCTCTTTGCTAATGGGAACTCTCGAGTCCCTAGATAAAGTAGATGCATATATTTCTGAATTTTCTTTCAATCGCCCAATTGATAAGATTAACATCGTAGATAGAAATATCCTTCGTTTGAGCATTTACAGCCTATTAAATACTGATGTACATCCACATATTATAATAGATGAAGCAGTAAAATTATCCCAAGAATTTTCAACAGACGTCACATATAAATTCATAAACGGAATACTTGATTCTTTTCAGAAAAAGCTTTCATTAGAGGAGAAATTCAATTGATTACAATTAAAAGCGAAAAACAAATAGCTGGAATCAGAGAAAGCTGCCACTTGTTAGCAGAACTTCTTGACTTCTTAGAAAACGGTTATTTAGAGGAAGGTATGTCTACCTTAGATATAGATGATTACTGTTTGGCTTATACAAAGAAAGTAGGTGGAAAACCTGCATTCAGAGATTATGGTGGTTTCCCAAACACAGCTTGCATAAGTGTCAATGATGAAATTATTCATGGTATTCCAAGCAAAAAACGTATTCTTAAAAATGGCGATCTTGTATCTGTTGATATGGGTATAAACCTAAATGGATATTTCTCAGATAGTGCTCGTACAATCATTGTTGGTGGTAAAGGTACTCCTGAAGATGAAAGATTATGTAAAGTAACAAGAGAAGCTTTAATTCTCGGTTGTGAAGCAGCTGGTAAGAAAGGAGCTAGACTCCACGATATTGGTCGAGCTGTTTACAATCACTGTAACAAAGCTGGTTTCGGCGTTGTTAGAGATTACTGTGGTCACGGTGTTGGTCTTAATGTTCATGAAGAACCAGAAATTCCTAACTATGTATCTCATTTTTCTCCAAATCCAAGATTGAGACCTGGTATGGTTATTGCTATTGAGCCAATGATCACTATCGGTACTGAAAAGATTTCAGATAACGATCCAAACGGATGGACAGTTACAACTGCAGATGGCAAAAACGCTGCACACTTTGAACACACTGTTGCTATTTTAGAAAATGGCATGGAAATTTTAACAAAAGTATAATATTAAGATAATTAGGAGACAAAATGGCTAAAGAATTTGTGAAAACAGATGATATCAGAGACGGAGCTTTGAAGCTTGTTCATAAAATGTATACAGAAGATGGTTTCGTACCAGATGTTATCTATGCTTCTCTTCGTGGTGGTGCTTATATGGCAAATGTAATGAGTGAGTACTACAAGATGGTTAAATTAAGAGAAGACAGTCGTCCAGTTTTATATGCAGCAGTTGTTGCAAGATCTTATGGATACCTCAGATCACAAACTAAAGTTATTGTTGATGGTTGGACATATTCTCCTGAATATTTAAGATCAGGTGATAAAGTACTTATTGTAGATGATATCTTTGATACAGGTAAGACAGTGAATGCTTTATCTGAAGTTATAATGGGAAAAGGAATTCCTCGTGAAGATTTGAAGATTGCAGTTTATGATTACAAATCATTTGAGCATCCAGATAAAAAACCTCTTCCTGTTCAACCTGATTACTATTGCAGAAAACATGTAATTATCAATCCTGAAGATGAAAGATGGATCCATTACAACTGTCATGAATTTGTAGGTTTGACAAGCGAAGAAATCGATTCTCAGTTTGAGGATGCAGAAGTTCGTGAAATTTTACATGAAGTTCGTGGTGATAATAAATAATAGATAGATCTATCAAAACAGAAAGGAGTTCTCAATGAGGACTCTTTTTTGATTGTGGGGGAATAAATGAAAAATAAAGTTGAACTTCTACTCAGAGAGAATGTCATGCTCTTTCAAAAAAAGCGAGTTGATTTGATTCACTCCTGTTTGGGCATGGAAGGCTTTGAAATAAGTAATGAATCTGTGAAAGCAATCTATGATAAAACCATAGTACCAATGGCTGACATCACAGCAGCAAATGCTGTTTTGAACTTAAAGGAAGGATGCAGAGAGATCATTCAGAATCTAAGAGGTGAGGTTAGTCTTGAATTTCTTAAAACGTTGAATAAAGAAATAGCTCGTGATGATAGTTTTGATTGGGGTGTTTTGAGAAACTCTAGATTGTTTCTTCAAGGAACTGATTATGTACCTGAGATACCACAGGAGTCTGACGTTGAATTGAAAATCGGTGAGATTCTCAAATTGGAGAGTGATACTGAAAAAGCTTTGAATTTGTTCTGCTACCTTCTGAAGAGCAATATATTCTGGGGAAGAAATCTCTCTCTTTCTTTCATTGTTGCGAATAAAATTATGATAGAAGCTGGATGTGGTATCATATTTGTCGAGGAAGATAAAATTGATGAGTTCAGATCAATGTACATGGCATTCTTGGATTCTGATTCAAACAAAGAGCAATTTATTAATTATGTCTATGATAATTGTATCTGCACAGATAGAGTGGACAGACTCTAAACATTCAAGCATGATTGATAAATATCAATAATAGCCATTATGTTGACGCTGTAAGCGTTTTTACTGGCTTAAGTATGAAATTATAGCTTTTAATACAAAAAACCTATTCTCTCTCGATTATCATGCAAATGATAAGGATGTAGAATAGGTTCTTTATTTAATTCCAGTTATGAGTTAGTTTGATTGCTTTATCTGGAGAATTATTCCAAAGAAGTGAGCGATTGTGAATGTTCTGCAATTTTCGAAATTGCAGAGTTTCAAAATCTTATTAACACGGTATATGCAGGTGTTTTTATGTATGCTCAAATAATCTGCAATTCCTTGGATTCTTCCATCTTCATGTAAGTATGCTTCCATGGTAGGATATATCCAGTTGGAAGTCTGAGAGTCAATCATATCAATTAGATTGTTGCAGTACTTTCTCGATAGGTCAAAACCGTTGTTTGAATAGTTAACAAGTACAAGGTCATCTGGATTCATAGCATTGTAAATCTTTCTGTCAAATGCACAGTTTTTGAATGCCTGAGTTACAAGATATGATTGGTAAAGTACATAGTCTTTATCAAGATTGAAGCCAGCAGCAATCTTAATGATATCGAGATTCAAAGCTTCTTCTTTATCGAGAATGCTCTGAAGGAATTCATCGTTATTGTTTGCTTTACTCTTTATCAAGAGATAGCCATCATTCATCTTCAGTAATAGATCGTTCTCAGGAACAACAATTTTCTCGTCAACGAATTTCTTAAATACTGTTTCATAATCCATATTGTCTTTTTTTGCATTGACTAGAATAACTGAAATTGGAGCTAAATATTCAATATTCAATAATTTAGAAAGATCAACAAATTCATTTCTTGTTGCAATATCATTTCCAACAATCAACTCTGTTAATGCATCCCTGATTTCTTTTCGTTTTAAATTACGTCTTTCTTTGCTACTTCTATCAAGGAAGAGGTTGGTGGTTAGAGAGATGAGAGAAGAGAATCCTCTTATCTCATCTGGTTCTCCATCAATTTCTATAACACCTAAGAATTTCCCATTTTTAATGATAGGAGTGCTGATGCTTGCTTTACAACCTGCATATTTAGCTTCTTCATCTTTTCTTATTTCAATTGTTTTTTGTTGGTTTGCAGCTTCGAAACCACCTGCATGGAACTTACCAATGTTTTTAGGATCGCTACTGGTAAAAATTGTGCCTGTCTCAGATATTACGTTAATTGTGTGAGGTGCAATAATCTTGGCCACGTCGTTAATAATCTCGGCAGATGGCACATCGTATTCTAAAGGACTCATATATTATTCTCCATATGATAATTCATTTCTAAAGTAAAAGTGTTTATTAGATTTATTTGGTAATAAATACATCTTTATTTAAACATTTTAGTACACAAAATATAATAAAGATTTACTAAAATAAAAAGTAAAATTTTAAAAATGTTGAATTATAAATTTCTGTATTTATCAATATAACAAAAAAGATAGTATTAAACCACAGTTATTTATGAAAATACACAAATTTTAGTCGAGAATTTGTTTGAAATATGAAAGATAATAGTACAAATATACATATACCAATAAAAAAAGAGCATGTTGTTATATTTGTATAGATTGTGTGTTTTTTTCAAATAAAATGTTGCTCCAGGAAAAGAGCAACATTATGTTTTTGGATTGGTTTTCTGTTTAATTTTAGTCGGAGATGGCGCCGGAGTAAGTAAAACCTTCAGTAATTGAATGACTGTCTGAATCTTTTATGATATTTGCTGTATCAATTGTCATGGTGTAGTATCCATTATCTGCGGTTGCTACCCAGTATGTTTCAACACTATCATCATCATCATCTGTCTCTATTTTTGCAATGTAGATGATATCAGAGGATCTGTTGAGATTCTTAGCATAATCAACATCAATATCTGATGAAGTGTTGTATCTATGATTAACACTGTCAGCATAGTAAACATAGATGTAATCATAGCTATTCATAGCTATTAGGTAATCAGACTCATCTTGGTCGTAGACTGAATCGTTGAAGAATAGACTTGGAAGATGTACTGCAAAAGTATCTGATTTATCACTGTTGTCCCAACGACCATTTAATTTAGTGTCACTATCGCCAAGATTACCAGAATAAGCATTGCCATCACTTGTGATGATCAATGCATTTGCACCGTCACTATCGCCATGAGCTGAT